>CAJXUG010000044.1:0-12423 GCA_913060785.1 uncultured Flavobacteriaceae bacterium
GAGATTTCTGCCTGTCTCGTGGGCTCGGAGATGTGTATAAGAGACAGAACTAATACCGTCATTCTCGTATGCCTGATCTAAAAAAGCATCTGGCTGTACTTCTCTACTAATAGTGTTTGGGAATTGACCAACTACAGATTGTCCTGTTTGCTCAACAACACCAATTTCTTGAGTAATAAAAGGATTGTCTGGATCTAGGTCTTGAGTAAAAGAGCCTGCATTAGTATACCTTGAGTTGTATCCAAAAAAGGCACTTAGAGTAGGCAAGCTTGCGCCTTTTGCTATTTGCAAATCTTTTTCTGAGATACTTACGTTTTGCTCGGCAATTTTAACCTCTGAGCGTGTTTGCTTTGCACCTTCAATAATCTCATCTACAGATTTTAATGCTATGGCATTATTTACAACTTGATAGTCTTCATCTACAATATCAAAATTTTCGTAGTCTTTAATAAGTAGTAATTGCGCCAAACTAATTAAAGAAATTCTAACTGCATTATCTGCCACCGCAATACGCTGTTGCTCTGATGCATCTGTAGCATCAATTTCTAACAAATCTCCTCTTGGCAATACGCCAGCATCTATAAGTTTTTTAGTGCGCTCTATTTGCTGTTTGGTAACTTGGTTTTGGGCAACAACTGCGGCTACATTTGCCTTGTTTAACAGTACTTGAAGATATCCATTTGCAACAAATAAAGAAATATCATCTTTCATTTTCGACAATCTATACTGACTAGAGAGTTGAGACAATGCTGCGCGTTGTACTCTTCTATAATTTCTTAAACCATCAAAAAGGGTATATCCAACATTTACAGAACCATTTACAGACAAAAATGTTGTGGTTTGAGCATTGTTAGTAAGGGGGTTAAAACTTAAACCCGTATTCTCTGAAGCACTTGTGCTAAAATTCAATGAAGGTAAAAACGCACCTGTTGCAGACATTTTTTCGATATCTGTGGCTGCTAGATCTAATTCGCTCTGCTTTACTGATATATTGTTGTCTAGGGCATATTGCACACACTCTGAGAGAGTCCATTTCTTTACCTGGGCATTAGCCGCAGTTGATATGGTTAAGACAAAAAATAAAATTCCTAACTTTTTCATACGTTTATTATAGTTGTTGTGTAAGTCTTTAGGTTGCTTAAATTGTTACACTATTTGTTAAAATAATACATTAATTTCTACCAAGCCTTTCCAGCTCCAGCAGGTTTTAATTGATTCCAAACCTTAATATTGTCTTGTTGGGTTACCCCCTCAAGTACCTCAACATAAAGACCATCACTCACCCCAAGGCTAATTTCTTTGCGTTGAAATTCTTGAGCACCAGTTGCAATCTCTACAAAAGGCTTTTTTGTTTTTGGATCATACTGTACCAATGCTTCTTTAATGCTTAATACATTTTCTGCCCTTGCAAGAATAATAGAGGCGTTAGCACTAAGGCCTGCTCTAATAAAAGTGGCGTTTTGATTATTAAGGGTTCCTTTTATTTCAAACTGTATTGCGCCATTTTCACTTACTCCTTTTGGTGCAATAAAATCTAAAACTGCGTTAAACTTTTTATTTTCAATAGCACCTACGGTAATCTCTAAAGGTAAGTTTTCTGTTATTTTTCCAACCTCACTCTCATCTACCTTTCCTTCAAAAATCATTTTCTCTACATCGGCAATAGTAGCAATGGTAGTACCGTCATTAAAGTTGTTTGATTCTATGACCTGGTTACCAACCTTTACCGGAATGTCTAAAATCATACCAGATACAGTAGCTCTAATTTCTGTATTGGCAGCAGCACCTAACCCTTTTGCTGTTCCTGTCTTTACAATATCAAAGGTTTGTTGGGCCGCGGTAAGTAAGACATTTTCTTGATTGTAACGTTGCTGAGCTTGGTTATAACTTAGAAGCGCTTGGTCAAATTCATTGGCAGAAACCACTGCTTTATCAAACAACTCTTTTTGACGCAAGTATATGCTTTTTTGACTCTCTAGGGCCAATCGTGCTGTTTCTACCTGAGTTTTTGCACTGTTTATATTGTTTTTTGCACTGTTTAAAGAGTTTATATTGGGTACTACTTTTACCTTAGCAATTAAATCTCCGGCAAGAACAACATCTCCGGCTAGAACAAATATCTCGTGTATAATTCCAGAAATATTAGGCTTGATTAATACCTCTTCTTTTGGCACAATATTACCTGTAGCTACCGTCTTTTTGACGATGGTCCTTATACTTGCTGTTTCTGTTTGAAACACCACAGGGTTTGTTTTATCTTTTGAATAGATATACCAAATACCTGCAGAAAATGCTATTACTATAACCAGTAATGTGATGATTGTTCCTGTTCTTTTCATTTCTATAGCCTTAAATTAAGGTTGTTTTTAGTTAAACGTTTTATATAATTTGTGAAATAATTCGATCTCACAAGTGTTTTAATCTACTCTTAGCGCATCAACGGGTTTCATTTGTGTAGCTCTTGTAGCAGGGATTAAACCTGCTAAAAGACCCGAGACAATTAAAATTAATAATGCTACTGCAATAACCTGAATATTGACAGATGGGTTGGCAAAGTTATCTACAGGACCACTGAGTGACAAGACATAATTCATTATCCAAATACCTCCGGCAGAGAATGCAACTCCTACCATTCCGGAGAGTATGGTTAGCACTAATGATTCTTGCAACACCTGTGCTCTAATGTCCCAAGGTGTTGCACCCAAAGCGCGACGCACTCCAATTTCTTTGGTGCGTTCTTTTACTACAATCAACATAATATTACTAATACCAATAACCCCAGACAACAGTACCAAGGCGCCTACAAAAAAGCCTACAAATTTTAAAATATCAAACAGGCCTGTAATTTTCTCGAAAGATTCTGCTAGGTCACGATTTCCTATAGCTCTTTGATCATCTGGATGTATGGTACGCTGCTGTCGCATAATTTCTAACACTCTTGGTTTTAGGGTAGTGATACTCACGTTATCTTGTGCCGTAATTGCAAAATACCTCACATTATCTGCATTGTTAAACACCTGGTTAAAGGTAGTAAAAGGCACGTATACAGTGTTTGCAAGCTCTTCGTTATCTCCCCCCGTGCTTGGCGCTTTAAAAGTTCCAACTACCAGAAAATTGACACCATTAATTTTTATGTAATCTCCAATTGGGTCTTCCCCAATGTCAAACAAACTCTCAACAACTCCTTTACCTATAACCACAGCTTTGCGCTTATCGTTGATGTCTGAATAACTTATAAATCGCCCCGCAAGTATATCCATGGGCTGCTGCAATATAAACTCAGGATAATCACCACATACTTTAAAGGCGCCTGTTTTTTCTTTTCTTGTTACATTGTTAGTGCCCTGGTAACCGCCCAATTGGTTTCTTGGAGATACAATTTTTAATTCTGGTATTTTTTCTTTCAAAATCTCACCATCAATCATTTTAAATTGCACACGCCTTCCCTTGGGTAAGCCTTTATAGGGCTTTGAAGTTCCTTGTCCCCATACAAACATAGAATTGGTGGCAAAATCTCCAAAATCTTTACTCACTCCATTTCTTAAACCTGTAACTAAAGCGAGTAATAACACCAAAATAAAAATGCCCCAAAACACACCAAAGGCGGTGAGCATTGTTCTAAATCTATTGGCATTGAGTGCCTCAAGTATTTCGTTCCAGCGATCTTTATTAAACATTCTATTTTTTTCTATTTTTAATTTAAAAAACTACTCATCACGTAGGGCATCTATGGGTTTGATATTGGCAGCTCTTCTTGCGGGAAAATAGCCTGCAAGGGCGCCTGAAAAAATCAAAATAAACACCGTAGTAATGGCAGTGTTAAAATCTACCTGTGGAGATTTAATAAAATCATTGTCTATCATAGGGCTTATAATTTGTAATAAACCTACCCCCAAAAAAAGACCTATAAATCCAGCAATGGACGTTATAAAGATGGACTCTTGCAAAATAAGTCCAATAATAGAACTTGGTAAAGCGCCAATAGCCTTGCGTATTCCTATTTCTTTAGTGCGCTCTTTTACAATTATAAGCATGATATTACTCACCCCTACAACACCTGCAATAATGGTTCCAATACCTATAAACCAGAACACATTGCGTATGATATCTATAAGACTGTATATTTTTCTTGCCTCTTCTAAGGTGTTGTCTATGCGTACTGCGCCTCTATCATCGGGAGCTATAATATATTTTGATTGAAGGTCCTGTTTTATGTTTTGTGATAGAGCAGTGCTAAGGGCTACGGCCTGATCAAAATCATCATGCATCTTTACCGTGTAAGCAAGAGATCTAACTCTGTCACCCCCATTAAATGCAATTTGGGCCGTTGGAAGTGGTACAAAAACGCGACCCTCTTCTCTTTCTCCTCCTGGGTCTGTATAAACTCCTATTACTTTAAAATTAACTCCAAATATAGAGATGATCTCTCCAACTGGGTTTTTGTCTTTAAATAAGTCTTGTTTAATGATATTACCAATGACGGCAACTTTTCGGGTTTCATCCATATCATCTTGACTTAAAAAACGCCCAAAGACAAGGCTAGCATTTTCAATGAATTGTTGGTCTGGATTGGCACCTTCTAATCTATAATTTCCAGTCTCGCCATTATAGGTGACTTGACTTGACCACATATTGTAGATGGCCGTTTTGTATTCAAGCTGGTCATCATAGGTGGTATTGATTTGAGAAAAATCATCATTGTGGAGCTGAATTCTACGTCCAGGGTTTAACCCTTTATATTCTTTGGTTGTAACGCGAGTTCTTATAGAAACACGGTTCACGGCATCTTGCTCAAATTGGCTTTTTACCCCTTTTTGTATCCCACTACTAAAGCCTAAAAGAATAACTAAAATAAAAATACCAGATGCAACAGATAACCCCGTTAAAAAAGTACGGAGTTTGTTTTTACCTATAGCTTCAAATATTTCTTGCCAACGATCTATATCAAACATGGCTTTGTGATTTACCAAGGGCATCAAGTGCTCTAACTTGAGTTACTTGCGTATCATCTATTATTAGACCATCTTTTAGTTTGACTATACGTTTGGTCATGTGGGCAATATCATCTTCATGGGTAACCAAAAGTATGGTTTTACCCTCATCATTGATTTGCTGAATAAGCTCCATCACCTCGCAAGAGGTTTGTGTGTCTAAAGCTCCAGTTGGCTCATCTGCCAAAAGTACCTTAGGATCACTAGCCAATGCCCTGGCAATTGCAACACGTTGCTTTTGACCTCCAGAGAGCTCGCTTGGCAAATGAGTAGCCCAATTTGCCAATCCAACTTTCTCTAGATAATGATGCGCTTTTTCCATGCGCTGGGCACGTTTTACGCCTTGATAATACAGTGGCATGGCTACATTGTCTAATGCAGTTTTGTAATTAATTAAGTTAAATGACTGAAATATAAAACCTAGAAACTGATTTCTATACTTTGCAGCTACTTTTTCATTTAAGTTTTTAATGTGTTTACCGTCTAAGGTATAAGAACCTAAATCTGCCTCGTCTAGCATCCCTAAAATATTCAATAAAGTAGATTTTCCAGATCCAGAAGAACCCATAATAGAGACCATCTCACCTTCTTTTACAGAAAAATCAATACCTTTTAAAACGTGTAGGGAGTTGCTCCCCATATGGTATGATTTATGTAAATCTTTTATTTGAATCATGCTGTATTGTGTTGGTCTGCAAAGTAATACCCTTTGGGGTCTTATTGTGTGAAATTCTTGTTAAGACTTTTTGGTGTGTCTAGTAATTAAACGCCTCTTGTAAGACTCTAATTGACGTTTATTGTTACGTTTTTTTTCAAGTAAAAAACAAATAATTATCGTGCTGTTTTTTGACGGTTTCTATACACTAAATACCCTACGGTGCCTACCAGTAAATAAGGGAAAACCATCAAGTACATAATTCCGTTGTTTATACCCTTGGCAGCTGTGCCGCTTTGCTCACTTTCAAGTACAGCACGGCACATAGCGCACTGAGCCTCTGCTGGAAGGACGCAGATAAAAACTAACAATAAAAACAAGCCCGCTTTCATACTATAGGGGATAAAAAGGTGAGATCATTAAATATACAATAACACCTGTTACAGCCACATACAACCACAATGGAAATGTAACTCTAGCTATTTTTTTATGCATTTTAAAATCTCCGTTGATAGCCCTAACGTACGTAACCAATACAAAAGGAATTACTGTTACAGATAATAAAATATGAGAAAATAAAATAAAGTAGTACACATATTTTATAGCACCTAGAGCGCTAGACTCTGCACCAGAGAGCAGTCCATCACCGTTTGTGTCTCCAAACTTTGTGGAGTCTGAAGTCATGTGATAGGCTACATACATCAGTAAAAACAAAACAGAGAGAGCTATGGCAAGTTTCATAAAGCGCTCGTGTGCTTTTCTATTGCCTTTTTTAATTTGAAATAGTGCCATAATTAAAACTACGGCAGTAAGGGCATTCACACATGCATAAATGGGAGGCAGAAAACCCATGCGTTCTACGCCAGGAATTCTCACGGTAAATAATATCGCTACCGCAACGGGGATGGCAATAGAAACAATCCATATCCAGATGTTGTACTTGTTTTTTGGTGCTGTTGTGTTTGTATTCATTATAAAAGTTTTTTAATGTCTTGTATTAACATATCAATGCTTTCTTGTTCTAGACCATTGTAATAAAACAAAGGATTTCCATGTTTGTCTTTTCTTGAACGCACAACCCCGTTTTGATCTATTAGGGCAAACAAACCAGAATGAGAAAAACCATCTATCTCGTCTTTATCTTGTGCAGCAAATAGCTTGAAGCCCTCATTAGAGAGTTTATGGATGGTATCTTTATCTCCTGTTAAAAAATTCCAATTTGGATGTGTTGCATTATATCTACTTGCATAGGCCTTTAACACTTGTGGAGTATCAAAAGAGGGGTCTATGGATATGGAAGCAATACCAAAATTTTCTTGATTTGCAAACTCCTTGGAAACCTGCAACATATTTCTATTCATAATAGGGCATATGGTGGTACAACTAGAAAAGAAAAACTCCACAACATACACTTTTCCTTTATAAAAGTCATTGGTTATAGCTTGGCTGTCTTGATTTATAAAATCAAAAGCCGGCACCTCTTGTAATGCTAACAATGTTTTTGAAGTATCAACGACCACATCAGCCTCTTGACTTTTTGCAGTGCTCATTCTGTTATTATCTATAATGGTATTATTTACAATACGATCGTGTATTTTTGGGACAAAAATGATCCCAAAAATTAAAATAACAGCAAAAAGACCTATATACTTTGCTTTCATTATTCTTGTTTTACTAGAATTTGATTTCTTCTACTATTTTCTTTTGTTTCTTTTCGATACTCTGCCAATACAACTTTAACATCATCACTCATTCTGTTGTTGATATCACCAATATCTGCAGAGTTATACCCATACACTAAACCATCTGGCATATCTTGGTCATCATTTCTACCTCGCAAGTGTGCATCCTTGTCTATAATAAAGACAAAGCTGCTGGCTAGTGAGCTATCAAGTGAATAACCACTTTTAAGAGAGGCAAATGCCTCTTGTATAGCCTGGGGAGTTCCAAAGGCATATTTCCAGGCGGTTGTGGGTGCAATTTCTGAAATCTTATTTGTTAAAATCTTTGCTCCATTTCTTGCACTTTGGGGTAATAGAATCAAAAACTGAAACTCTTTATACTCGTGATTCTTTTTGTAAATCTTGTGGGCAAGGTTGTAGGTATAGGCTTTGGTTTGTAGTGGCGTATCTCCAAAAAAACCAAGAATGGTAATTTTATTATCTAAGGTAACAGGGGCACCGTTAAGATCCTTGAAATTTGAGACACTTACCACATCCTGTGATAGCACCGGTAGCTTCCCAAAATTATTAACTCCAGTTGCAAAAAACATATAAATTGCAATGGGTAATAAAAACAAGACCCCCAAGACTATTTTCTTTTTAATGCTGTTTTGTGGTGTTTCCAAGTGTTTGATTTTGAGTTGCAAAAATACACTACAAAAGAATGTTTACCAAGAAGCATATAGTTAATATTCGATTAAAAATGACTCCATAAAAAAATCCTACCAAGTTGGTAGGATTTTTAGTTTATTTTTAATGTGTTGTTATGTATTAGAAGTCAAACTTAACATAGTTGTTTTTATATACTTCAAAGATATAATCTCCTTCAACAAGAAGAATTAATATAAGGTAGCAGATCAAGAAAATAGCTGTCCAAACCACCATGCGTCTTAATGCTTTTGTTTCATCACGCATGTGCATAAAATCCCAGGTGATATAATATGCCTTTACGATGGTAAGAACGATAAATATTAAATTCAATGGTTTCATGAAAATAAATGGTGACAAAAAGATATTTGCCATTGTTGCCATAAATCCACCTTCAAAAGAAGACATAAAAGGAACCATTAAAGACTGTGGCTTTATGATACCAAAAATAACTTCAACAATAGTGATGATAGATAGAAAAATAAATACTCCCCAAATTTTTTGTTCGATTGATTTGAACTTAAGCCGTCCTCTAAAGATTGCTAAACTGTGCTCGTGATGTCCCATTATATATGCTAAAAATATTATTATTAAACAAGGTAAAAGAAGGTAAATACAAATACCCAAACTAGATCGACAAAGTGCCAGTACAACCCTACTTTCTCTACCATTTCATAACTCTTTCTACGCTCATAGGTACCTATAACAACATTAAAGAAAATAATGATGTTAATGAGTACTCCAGAGAAAACGTGAAATCCGTGAAATCCTGTAATAAAGAAGAAGAAATCTGCAAATAAGGGATGTCCATACTCATTGCGCTTTAGGTTTGCACCCTCAACAACTAGTTTTCCGTCTTTTTTAATTTTTGCAATAGAGGCCTCTCTTGAGAGAACCGTTGGATGCCCATTTTCATCTAGGTATTGTGTGCGTATCAACAAATTATCATTCGCTAAAAACCCAGCTTTTACTTCTTCAAAGTTGTAAGAAGTTTGATCGTTTCCGCTCATAAACCAAATACCATTACTTGGCTCGTGCTCGGTGGCTGTGCTATGCATAGATTCGGCAAAACTACCAATGGCCACACGATTTCCTTCTGTATCTAAAAACTGTAGTATTTTACCCCCTTTTGTTTCTACGGCTCCGTATTCTCCTTTTATAAAAGTTGCCCATTCCCAGGCTTGAGAACCAACAAATATCGCTCCACCAATGATGGTTAAAAACATGTACATAGCCACTTTACTTTGCTTCATTTTATGCCCTGCATCTACGGCCAATACCATGGTCACAGAAGAGAAAATAAGGATGAAGGTCATGAAGGCTACATAAAACATAGGTGCTGGTACTCCATGTAAAAAAGGAAAGTGAGTAAACACCTCATCGGCGATAGGCCATGCGTCTACAAATTTAAATCTTGAAAAGCCGTAAGCAGCTAAAAATCCAGAGAAGGTTAAAGCATCAGAGACGATGAAAAACCACATCATCATCTTACCATAACTAGCTCTTAATGGTTGGTTTCCACCTCCCCAAACACCGCCTTCAGACGCTGTTGTTGCAACAGTTGTTCCCATAAAAAGAAATCAATTTTTAATTTGGTTCAAAAATACATTATTTTTTTATCTCACGAAATATAAAAACAAAAACAGATACACCCATAGAACATCTACAAAGTGCCAAAAAGTAGTAGCAAGTTCAATTCCAAGGGTTTTTCCGTTCGTGTATTTTAATTTGTAATGATTATAAATTACTACTAAGACACAAATTAGGCCAGCAATAATATGTGCAAGGTGTAATAACACCACTAAATAAATAAATGAGGTGGTAATGCTACTTTCACTGCCAGTGAAAAAATAGCCGTTTTCTATAATTTGAGAAAAACCAAGAAACTGTAAATACACAAAAACAACTCCTAGAATAAACGTTGTTACTAAAAGTACCATTGCTTTGGAATTCTGCTGTTTTTTTACAGCGTTTTTCGCTACTATAAATGTAAAACTACTTGCTATGATAACAGCAAGACTAATAAAAAAAGCTTCGGGTATTTCAAAATCTGTTAACCAGTCTACGCGCTCTTTACTTATTATGTATGCGCTAGTAAGACCTGCAAAACTCATCCCTAGACTTATCATACCAAAAAGTAGCATGTTCTTTTTAGCGCGTGCTATTTTATCATTTTCTGTACCTTGTGTGTAGTCCATATTTTAATATTTTTAATAGCTTTACTTATCTAATAAATTTATCTGCCACATATATGATCTGTAGTAGGGTAATATAACTTACACTCACCAACATAAGTTGTTTTGCAGATTTGTCTGTTTTTTGTTTGTACAATCGCAAGCCGTAATACACAAACCAAATTCCTAGCCCGCCAATAATTACAGCTGAAATTGGAGTGATATAAAACGCTCCTGTTACTCCAAAGGCAGGAATTAATGAAGACAACACCGTACACACGCTATAGAAAACAACTTGCACCGCTGTAGTACGGTCTCTTTTGCCTGTAGGCAACATAAAAAAGCCTCCTTTTTTATAATCATCAAATAAAAACCAACCTATAGCCCAAAAGTGAGGGAATTGCCAAAAAAACTGTATCATAAACAAGGTCCCTGGTTCTATACCAAAATCATTGGTAGCAGCAACCCATCCTAACATAAAGGGAATAGCTCCAGGAAAAGCGCCAACAAAAACAGATAAGGGTGTTTTGGTTTTTAAAGGCGTGTATAAAAAAACGTATATAAAGATGGATATCGCACCAAACATTGCTGTTTGTGGATTTATGCTATATAGTACAGAAATACCAACAATAGTTAAAATAACAGCTATTGAGAGCGCAGCAGCAATACTCATTCTGCCAGCTGGGATAGGCCTATTTTTTGTTCTATCCATCAAAGTGTCTAAATCACGCTCCATGATTTGGTTGTAGACGTTGCTGGCTCCTACCATACAATATCCTCCAATACACAAAAGCAATAAGATCATAAAATCTACCTCTGCTGCGCCAAGTAAATACCCTGCAACAGAAGAAAACACAACACTTACAGACAACCTAAGTTTGGTTATTTCTGTAAAGTTTTTAACCCATGAGGTGGGAAGCACCTGTGTTTGTGTTACTGACAATAGAATCTATTTAAATTTTACCTTGTGTTTTGAGTCTGCAAAGATACGGTACAACTCTAATTCTAACCAATTTATAACACATTATCTATGTTAAAAATATGCCTAAAAAAACACTACAGAACAAGAGATCGTACACCAAAAAAATCCCATTAAAAAAAAAGGGAGGTATCTACTTGTAATAAGAACCCAATAAAAAAAAGCGCTGCAGAATTATCTACAGCGCTTTTTTTATGTACATTTTTTAATTTTTAACGTACCATTCTAATTTCAGATGTTTCAAAATAATCTACTCCATCTTCTGAGTATGCATTACTAGTTGAAAGCCTGAGTTGATTGTTGTTAAATAAGGTAACGTCAAAAAGAGTTTCGTCGAGAAGAAGTTGCATGGTACTATTATTGGCAGCGTAGGTTCCAATCTCATCATCGATATCTTCTATATATGTAGATTGACTCACAATTTCTCCGGCGACAGTTCTCTGTGTGTTGACCACATATTGACCATCTATTAAATAAGTTCCGTTTTCACGAAAAGTTATAGTTAGTTGAAATGTTTCTCCCTCGGTGATATCCTCTGTTACAATGTCAAGCCCATTTACATTTTGAGTTTGTGTAGCGTTTCTAGTTAGATACGTAACATCATAACTTCCTGCGCTTAAATTAGTGCTGTTTAACTCATACAAAGGTGTGTCATCACTTGTACAAGCAATCAACGATACAAAAATAACTAGTGTAAATAACTGTTTGAATACTTTCATAATCAGTGTGTTTTAATTTTCTATCTGAAATCTAATTGGAAGCGAGTACAATACCCCTACCGCTTGACCACGTTGCTTCCCTGGTGTCATCTTTGGCAAAGCTTTGATGGTCTTAATTGCTTCTTGTTTTAATTTTGGGTGCGGCGCACGTGCTTGTACATTGGTAATGTTACCCGTTTTGTCAATTTTAAACTGCACATATATTTGCTGAATTCCTTCTAGACCTAAATCACTTGCTAGGTCTGTGTTGAATTTCTTTTGCACAAATTTTTGAATTTTACTAGACATGCACTTTTTCTTAGCAGCATTGTTACCTGCACTTTCACAGCCAGGGTAAATTGGCACATTCTCAATTACTGCGAAGGGAACATCGTCAATGATTTCTCCAGCTTCTTCAATCTCTTCAATCTCTACGATTTCTTCTTCTTGACTAATCTCTGTAGATTCAATAATGGTTTCTTCCACGTCTGCCTCATCCTCTATTACCTCAATAACTTCTGGAGCTGGTGGCGGTGGTGGCTGTCTCTTATACACAT
>CAJXUG010000045.1:0-12344 GCA_913060785.1 uncultured Flavobacteriaceae bacterium
TAAAAAATCAGTTCATTAATTAAAAACAAGGGTTCAAAATTCTTTTCCAATTCAGAACAAACAAATACCTTTGCATCATGTTTAAAAAACTACTTTTTATTTTTACTCTTATAGCTGTATTGTCGGGTTTTTCAATTCCTTCAAAAGTGACTAAAAAGGCAGATAAGGCTATCGGTAAGTTTTATGAAACAACTAATTTTACAAAGCAAGATATCTTAGTTTCTGAAGTATTAAATACTAAAACCAAGACAGACTTTTCGCAGGGTAGGTTGTTTGAAATATCTTCAAACGAAGTCTTTTTGGGCTATGGGTATCTTGGTAATGCTCCAAGTAAAACCGCCACCTATGACTATCTTATTTTGTTTGATAAAAACTTCGTGATTACCAAAAGTAAAGTTTTGATTTACCGCGAAGAATATGGAGGAGAAATTAGTAGTTCTCGTTGGTTAAAACAATTTACGGGAACCGTCATTGGAGCAAACACTTTGGTGTATAATGATGATATTATACCAATAAGTGGTGCAACAATATCTGTACAGTCTATGACTTTGGCCATCAATAATTTGTTGTCTAGTTTACAACAACTTCAAGAACAAAAAGTGCTATAATGGAACTTCACGGTCTTTTACAAACATTTCCAAAATATGTAAAACTATTTATCGCTTCTTTTGTAGTTGTGTTATCTATAGGCTACAGCACAGGACTTTTGTTTGTTAGGCAAACCCAGAGTGTATCTCCAGATGGTATTGAACAGAATTACCTTGGAAATGAAGATATAGAAAATGTAAAGGTCATGAAGTTTGAAAAAGGAGCTCGTGAAATGCTTACCATTATCCATACCCACATTTTGTCAATGTCTTTTATATTCTTTTTTTTAGGAGGGCTTTTGGCCATGACCTCAATCCCAAAAAGATGGAAAGCTTTTTTAATGATTGAGCCCTTTTTCTCTATACTAATTACCTTTGGTGGTATTTATTTTATGTGGATGGGTGTAATCTGGTTGAAATACATCGTCATGCTTAGTGGAGTTTTAATGACATTAGCCTATTTTGTGAGTGCTGGAGTTGTTCTTTATGAATGTTTTAAAAATAAAAACACTTAGTGCTGTTGTGTTTTTGTTAATTTAAAAATGGCATTAAAATCACAATAAATAATAGTATATTTACACGCAATTAAACACTAATAACGTTGTTGTCTTTTCAGCGTTTAATCTTGATTGCAATGACCGCACACGAAAACAAAATTATTGGAGAAGGCCTTACCTACGATGATGTACTTTTAGTACCTGCTTTTTCTGAAGTTCTACCTAGAGAGGTCTCTATAAAAACCCAATTTACTAGAAACATTACCTTAAACGTACCAATCGTTTCTGCAGCTATGGACACTGTTACAGAAAGCGCAATGGCTATTGCTATTGCTAGAGAAGGTGGCATAGGTGTTTTGCATAAAAACATGACTATTGACCAGCAGGCCGCAGAGGTTCGCAAGGTAAAGCGTGCAGAGAGTGGTATGATACAGGATCCTGTAACACTTAAAAAGCACAACACTGTTGGCGATGCTCAAAAGACAATGCGAGAGTATCGTATTGGTGGTATTCCAATTATAGATGAGGCAGGAAAGTTAATTGGTATTGTAACCAATCGTGATTTGCGTTTTGAAAAAAACTATGAAAGAAAGCTGGAAGATATCATGACCAGCGAGAATTTGGTAACTGTTGCCAAAGGAACTTCATTACAAGAAGCAGAGGCTATTTTACAGCAAAATAAAATTGAAAAATTACCAGTTGTTGAAGAAAACGGAACCCTTTTAGGGTTAATTACCTTTAGAGATATTACAAAACTTACCTTAAAGCCAACGGCCAACAAAGACACCTTTGGTAGGTTGCGTGTTGCTGCCGCTCTTGGTGTTACCCCAGATGTCGTAGAGAGAGCAGAGGCTCTTGTAGCCGCTCATGTAGATGCTGTTGTTATAGATACAGCTCATGGACACACAAAAGGTGTGGTACGAGTGTTGCAAGAGGTGAAAAAACGATTTCCAACCCTAGAGGTAGTGGTGGGTAATATAGCAACTCCAGAGGCTGCAAAGTATCTGGTTGATGCTGGTGCAGATGCTGTTAAGGTGGGTATTGGTCCTGGATCAATTTGTACCACACGAGTGGTTGCTGGTGTAGGATTTCCACAGTTTTCTGCGGTACTAGAGGTTGCTGCAGCTATTAAAGGTTCTGGGGTTCCTGTTATTGCAGATGGAGGTATACGCTACACGGGTGATATCCCTAAAGCTATTGCTGCTGGTGCAGATTGTGTTATGTTAGGATCTTTACTTGCAGGTACAAAAGAGTCTCCAGGAGAAACCATTATTTTTGAAGGTAGAAAGTTTAAGAGCTACCGTGGTATGGGTTCTGTAGAGGCAATGAGACAAGGTTCCAAAGACAGGTATTTCCAAGATGTTGAAGATGATATTAAAAAATTAGTACCTGAGGGTATTGTGGGGCGTGTGCCTTATAAAGGAGAGCTTCTTGAGAGCATGACACAGTTTATTGGCGGTTTAAGAGCTGGTATGGGATATTGTGGGTCTAAAGATGTTGCTACATTAAAAGACACAGGAAGGTTTGTTAAAATAACTGCTAGTGGTATTAATGAGAGCCACCCCCACGATGTAACTATTACAAAAGAGTCTCCAAATTATAGTAGATAGAAACAAAACATTTTATGTATAAAAAAAGCCTAGAATACATATTCTAGGCTTTTTTTTGGTTTGGGTTTGTACTACTGTTTTATTAGCTTGGTTTTGTTTGCTGGTGCAGCTTTTTGCTTTACAGCTTTGGTAAAAGTAGTGGTGGCAATAACAGATCCCCATCCTAGGTGCATCTCAATGCCATTGTCTACCTCGGTAAAAGCAATAGAGAAGGCTTCTGTTTCACCTTTAGTGATTGTAGCTTGCATTCTTGCCACATCATATTTTTGATTGTAGTAGTAGGCTCCCCATAGGTTAATTTCACTGTTAATAATCACGGTCCACTCTTTCTGGCCAGGGATTGTAAATAAAGAATAGGTTCCTGGCTTAATTAGTGTTTTTCCAGCCATCATTGGCTTGTAAAATGTAATTTGAGCTGCTTCATTAGCGCCTGTCCTCCAAACTTCACCAGTTGGGGCTAGTTTAGATAATGCTCTTCCTTTTAACTGTGGTCTAGAGTAGGTTACTTTCACGGTTTTATCAGAGATTTTGTAGCTAGTAGGATATGAAGCCACATCCATAGGGCTTTTGTCTAAATTCTTAAACTCTTGAGAAAAAGATAGTTGGCTTACAAATAAAGCAAGTGTGCACAAAAGGGTAGTTAATTTTAAATTTTTCATTTTTTTCATTTTTAATGATAATTGATAAGGAGATTTTAAAAACTTTCAAGGAAAGTAAATTACAATAAACGGTTCTTTAATAGGTCTCTAAACAAGTTAAAAATTACTATAGTGCAAACTACATGTTTTCTTTAAAAAAAACAGAGCGGTTTTTCACAATTATTTGTTAATAACTTAAGGGCTAAAGCCTCTATAATTACTAGGTTTTCCTGTCTGTTTGGTTATATTTGTTTGAGTCCTAAATTTCAAGACTAAACACGGTTTTTTTAGCCATTGTTTTACTTGTAAAATTGGAGAAAAATACAAACATTTTGAATTTAAGTATTTATGAGCGAAGAACAAAATAAAGGTAATTACGGTGCAGATCAAATTCAGGCCCTAGAGGGTATGGAGCATGTTCGCATGCGTCCATCGATGTATATTGGAGATGTAGGTGTTAGAGGATTGCATCATTTGGTTTATGAAGTTGTAGATAATTCTATTGATGAGGCAATGGGCGGATATTGCGATACCGTTAATGTTTGGATCAATGAAGATAATAGTATTACTGTAACAGATAATGGTCGTGGTATTCCTGTAGATATACACAAAAAAGAGGGTGTTTCTGCACTTGAAGTTGTGATGACTAAAATTGGAGCCGGTGGTAAGTTTGATAAAGATTCTTATAAAGTATCTGGTGGTTTACACGGGGTAGGTGTTTCTGTTGTTAATGCCTTGTCTGGTGCTTTAAAAGCAACAGTGTATCGTGAAGGTAAAATTTATGAGCAAGAATATGAGCGCGGAAAATCAATGTATCCTGTAAAATCTGTTGGCACAACAGATTTTCGTGGAACGATGGTTACTTTTAAGCCAGATCACGAGATTTTTCAACAAACATTAGAGTTTAACTATGACACCTTAGCAAATCGCTTAAGAGAACTTTCTTACTTGAATAAAGGTCTAACTATAACTATAGAAGATAAACGTGTCACAGAAGAGGATGGTGCTTTTAAAGGAGAGACCTTCCACAGTAAAGAGGGTTTAAAAGAATTTATTCGCTTCTTAGATGGAAATCGTGAGATGTTAATCGGAGATGTAATCTCTATGGAAGGAGAGAAAAATGGTATTCCTGTGGAAGTTGCCATGGTTTATAATACCTCTTACACAGAAAACCTTCATTCTTATGTAAATAACATTAATACACACGAGGGAGGAACACATTTAAGTGGTTTCCGTCGTGGGTTAACAAATACATTAAAGAAGTATGCGGATGCTTCAGGGATGTTAGATAAATTAAAGTTTGATATTGCTGGAGATGATTTTAGAGAAGGATTAACAGCGATTATATCTGTAAAGGTTGGAGAGCCTCAATTTGAAGGACAAACCAAAACAAAATTAGGAAACCGTGAGGTAACTTCTGCTGTGAGTCAAGCTGTTTCCCAGATGCTTGAAAACTATTTAGAAGAAAACCCTATTGATGCTAAGGTGATTGTTCAAAAAGTAATCCTGGCAGCAACCGCCAGACATGCAGCTCGTAAGGCTCGAGAGATGGTACAACGTAAAACCGTGATGAGCGGTGGTGGTTTACCAGGAAAACTAAGTGATTGCTCAGAGCAAGATCCAGAAAAATGTGAAGTTTTCTTAGTCGAGGGAGACTCTGCAGGTGGTACAGCAAAACAAGGTCGTGATAGAAAATTCCAGGCAATTTTACCCCTGCGTGGAAAGATCTTGAATGTTGAGAAGGCCATGCAGCATAAAGTATTTGAAAATGAAGAGATACGAAATATATTTACAGCCCTTGGTGTAACCATTGGTACAGAAGAAGATAGCAAGGCGCTAAACCTTTCTAAATTAAGATATCATAAAGTAGTCATTATGTGTGATGCCGATGTGGATGGTAGTCATATTTCTACTTTAATACTTACGTTCTTTTTCCGTTACATGAAAGAACTGGTAGAAAATGGGAATGTATATATTGCAACTCCCCCTCTATATTTAGTTAAAAAAGGAGCTAAGAAACAATATGCCTGGAATGATGCAGAGCGTGATACGTTTATGAAAGAGTTTGGAGATGGTAGTAAAATCCAAAGATATAAAGGTCTTGGAGAGATGAATGCAGAACAATTATGGGATACCACCATGAACCCAGACTTTAGAACCCTTCGTCAAGTAGTTATTGATAGCGGTGCAGAGGCAGATAGAGTATTTTCTATGCTTATGGGTGATGAGGTACCGCCTCGTAGAGAATTTATTGAGAAAAATGCTGTATATGCCAATATCGATGCTTAAAAATAATCTTCTAAAAATAAAAGCTATACACTGTATCGCTTTTATTTTTTTATTTCCTGTGATTGCAGCAGCTCAAAATACATATCTTACAGATGTAGAGGATTTTTTGGTAGATATGCTTTTAATTAGTAATAAGTATGTCTCTCCAGCTGCAGAGGCTGCGGTGTATCAATCTACAGGGTCTTGGTATAGTTCTGCTAAGAGTTTAGATTTGTTTGAGGTAGATGTGTCACTGCATGTAAATGCCTTGCCTGTTTCTGATGCTCAAAAATCATTTGTAGTAAATGATTCAGACTTTACTCGTCTGAATATTAGAGATGCCCAAACCGCCCAAGTGCCAACGGCTCTCGGAGGAGAAACCAGTGTGTTCTATGATTTTACATTAGGCGGTGATGACTACGAGTTACAAACCTTTGAGGGTGCAAATCAACAGGTTTTTTATTATCCATACCTGCAAGGCTCTATTGGCCTTTGGGGGCAAACAGAGCTAACATTACAGTATGTCCCGCAGGTAAAAATTGATGCCTCTGGTTATAAAACCTTTGGAGGTGCTATAAAGCATAACATTAGCCAGTATTGGTTGGGTGATACTCCAGATACGCAGGCGCTTCAAGTAGCGGTACAAGTAGCGTATTCGTTATTTGATTCAAAAATTTTCTTTGACGGTTTTGAGATTACTTCTACAGATCCAGATCAAGATGCATTGGCTGTTATTAATTCGTTGACTGTTGATGCTAATGCTTTTACGGGGCAGCTTATTGCCTCAAAAAGAATAAACAAATTTGAGTTTGTGGGCGCTTTGGCTGTTTCTGCAAATCAGTTTACTTATACAATGGGAGGAGAGGGAGATTTTTTATTAGGTCTTTTGAATGATGCCTTTACTGCCCTAGAGGATACCAGTTCTATGCTGCGTGGTAATATAGGAGTGAATTATCATATGCATAATTGGTATTTGGCATCAAACGTGACTATAGGGAAGTTTATAAACACCAATTTATCAATACATTATAAATTATAAAGAACTCCTTATATTTCTTACTTATAGTTGTATTTTTGCATCGAAATTTTTGAATCATCAAATTTCAAAAAAAAAACATTAAATTAAGTTTAATTCGGTTTGTATATCAAACACAAACCATAAATAAAATTTCCGCCATCGCGGAACATAGATATGAAAGTAACAGTTGTTGGTGCAGGTGCCGTAGGTGCTAGTTGTGCAGAGTATATTGCAATTAAAAATTTTGCAAGTGAGGTCGTTTTATTAGACATTAAAGAAGGATTCGCAGAAGGTAAAGCCATGGATCTAATGCAAACAGCTTCACTAAATGGTTTTGACACCCGTATTGTTGGGTCTACCAATGATTACAGCAAGACAGCAAACAGTGATATTTGTGTTATTACAAGCGGTATTCCCCGTAAGCCAGGTATGACTCGTGAGGAGCTAATTGGTATTAATGCAGGTATTGTAAAAATGGTTGCTACTAGTTTGGTGGCACATTCTCCAGATACTATCTTAATTGTGGTGAGTAACCCAATGGATACCATGACGTATTTGGCGCACAAAGTAACAGGATTACCAAAAAATAGAATTATTGGTATGGGTGGAGCTTTAGATAGTGCTCGTTTTAAGTACCGTCTAGCAGAGGCACTAGATGCTCCTATTAGTGATGTTGACGCAATGGTAATTGGAGGTCATAGTGATAAAGGGATGGTTCCTTTAACACGTTTGGCTACAAGAAATAGTGTTCCTGTAACACAGTTCATATCTCAAGAGCGTTTAGACGCAGTTAGAGAAGCAACCAAAGTAGGTGGTGCAACACTAACAGGTTTACTGGGTACTTCTGCTTGGTATGCTCCAGGTGCTGCAGTGTCTGGTTTGGTGCAAGCTATTGCATGTGATCAGAAAAAAATATTTCCATGTTCTGTACTCTTAGAAGGTGAATATGGGCTTACTGATTTATGTATCGGAGTTCCTGTAGTTTTGGGTAGAACAGGAATCGAAAAAATTGTAAATATAGATTTAAGTGATGCTGAAAAACAACACATGCAACAAAGTGCTGCAGGTGTTACAAAAACTAATGGTTTGTTAAGTTTCTAGTACCGCTATTTTAATCTTATTATAATGATAAAGACTGTAGCAATACAGTCTTTATTTTTTTATATTTGCCAGTATGCAAACAAAATGGTACTTACGCTCCTTTGTAATTCTAGTTGTCCTTATAGGGCTTACTCTAGAGCAAATCGCGCAACCTAATCAACAAATAGTTGTTGAGTTTGCTGGTGATAGTATTAGTCTCTCTAATGCTCAAAATACCATAGCAGCTGTAACAAATAAGTTGCAAGCCATTGGTGCCAAAAGCATAAAAGTAAAGCAAGGTGCAAATGGTGTTTTAACGATATCCTACTATAGTACTATAGATACAGAAGCTGTAAAGGGTATGCTTTCTTCAAACAAAGAAGTGCTTGAAGGAGTTGCCTCTAATGATAGTTTTCCCAAAAACCAAGCCCCTCCTTTTGACACTTCATCTGTCTACAAGCTAGATGTCTATGAAATCCAGCAGCAGTATGATATAAAGCCAGATTTAAACGGAATAGTACTTACTTTTGAAGGTAAAACCCATAGATACTTCATCGCAAAGGTGTATGGTGCTATTGGTGGCAATCAAATTGCGCAACAAAATAAAATCACTACCGTATCATTTATAGCACAAGGTGCTGTTTCATTAGTTCTTACTGATTTTTCTTACAAGATTCCACAAGTAAGAGCAGGGCCAATAGTTTAAAAATTGTAGCGCTTATTTTCTTTAAAAGTTTAAGAAGTACATCATACTATCCTTACTCAGCTACACATCTTAATTACACTATTTTAGTGCTTTTTGATGCCAGAGAACATATTCAACTATTTTTATTTTTAATACATAGTGTCAAATCGGGCAATACTTTTTATATTCGCCCGACAAAAAATTGACAATAAAACAACAACAACATGCAAAATAAAGGACTCATTACACTGTTTGCGATTTTGTTTGGTTTGGTAAGTTTATACCAATTATCATACACATATCTTGCAAATACCGTAGAAGACAGTGCAACTCAGTATGCAAATGCAAAGTTCACTAAAGATCAACCAAATCAAAGAGCAGCTGCAGAGGCAGCGTATCTTGATAGCGTTTCTAGTTACCCAATAATGATGGGTATAGATTACAAAACTGCTAAAGAAAAAGAGCTTAATAAAGGACTTGATTTAAAAGGTGGTATTAATGTTATTCTTCAGATTTCTGTTCAAGACATCTTAAAAGGATTATCAAACAATACTAAAGATCCTGCCTTTAATCAAGCACTTGCAAATGCAGGTGAATTACAAAAAGATTCTCAAGACACTTTTTTAGAGTCTTTTTATATCGCTTTTGAAGCCCTTGATGGTGATAATGTTCTAGCATCTCCAGATATTTTCTTCAACAAAGGATTGGAAGATGATATTAATGCTAATATGACCAATGACCAGGTAAAGAAAGTAATTAACAGAAAGATTGATGAGTCTATCACATCGGCTTTCGAAGTACTACGTAAGCGTATAGATAAATTTGGGGTAACACAACCAAACATTCAGCGTCTGGGAAACTCTGCACGTATATTGGTAGAATTACCAGGTGCTAAGGATAAAGAACGTGTTTCTAAGCTATTACAAAGCACAGCGCAACTTGAGTTTTGGGATGTGTACAAGAGCGAAGAAATGGCAGGGTTTTTACAACTTGCAAATAATAAAGTAGCTGAACTTGCAAAAGCAAATGAGGCTCCAGATACCCAGGTTGAAAAACAAGATACACCAGACACACAAAGTACTGTTGATGATTTACTTGCTGGAGAAGAGGTAGAAGAAACAGAAGAGGCGCTTGAAAAAGCAAATCCTTTATTTTCAAAATTAGTTTCTCCTGGATTTAATGGTCGTCCTGTACTTGGAACCTTTAAATTAAAAGATACTGCTGTTGTTAATTCTTACCTGCGTATGTCTCAAGTAAGAGCCTTATTACCACAGCAACAACGTTTCACTAAGTTTGTTTGGGAAAAGCCTGTAGAAACTGAGCTAGTAGACGGAACTACAATAATGACTTCTGGCCTGTACGCTATTAAAGGTAATAGAGACATGAGAGCTCCACTAGCTGGTGGTGTTGTTACAGATGCTGCTCAAACCTATGACCAGTTTAGCAATGCTGCTGTTTCTATGCAGATGAATGGTAAAGGAGCTAAGATTTGGGAAGAGATGACCAAAAATGCAAATAAAAATTCATCACAAATTGCTATTGTCTTAGATGATATTGTGTACTCTGCACCAGGAGTTACCTCACCAGGAGGTATTGCTGGAGGTAGAAGTGAAATCACTGGAGACTTTAGTATTACAGAAGGACAAGATTTAGCAAACGTTTTACGAGCGGGTAAATTACCTGCCTCTGCTGATATTATTCAGGCAGAAGTTGTAGGACCTACTCTAGGACAGGAAGCCATTACAAGTGGTATGATTTCTTTTGGTATTGCACTGCTTCTAGTATTGTTTTGGATGGTTGGTTATTATGGTAAGGCCGGAGCTTTTGCTGATGTTGCCCTTATTGTAAACATTCTATTTATTTTTGGAGTACTTGCAGGTCTTGGAGCTGTATTAACCCTGCCTGGTATTGCCGGTATTGTACTTACTATTGGTATCTCTGTAGATGCTAACGTACTCATATTTGAGCGTATTCGAGAAGAGCTAGCAAAAGGTAAGTCTCAAAAAGATAGTATCAAGGATGGTTTTCAAAATGCATTGTCTTCTATTTTAGATGCCAATATTACAACAGGACTAACAGGTTTAATTCTATTGATATTTGGAACTGGACCAATTCAAGGGTTTGCAACTACCTTACTTATAGGTATTCTTACCTCTTTGTTTACTGCAATTTTTATAACAAGATTGTTTATTGATAGGTATACCAAAAACGGGAAGCCATTGGCATTTTCTACATCAGTTACAAAAAACTTGTTTAAAAATGTGAATGTTAATTTCTTAGGGAAACGTAAGATAGCCTATGTGATTTCTGCTATTTTAATTACAGTTAGTATTGGATCTTTAATTACAAATAGCCTTGATCAAGGTGTTGATTTTGTTGGAGGTAGAACATACACTGTTCGTTTTGCTCAAGATGTAGATGCATCAGCGGTAGAACAAGATTTAATTGCGCAATTCAATAGTGCAGAGGCCAAAACCTATGGAGCTAATAACCAGTTAAAAATTACTACAAAATACAAAGTAGGGGAGACTGGATCTGAGATTGACAACGAAGTACAAGTGAAACTATACGATGGTGTAAAATCATACCTTCCACAGGGCATGACCTACGATGAGTTTAGAGAAGATAATACGGCAAAGATTGCCGGTATTATGGAATACTATAAGGTGAGTCCTACTATTGCAGATGATATCAAGAAAAATTCTTTCTGGGCTGTATTTGGATCTTTATTTGTAGTGTTCTTGTATATCTTAGTTCGTTTTAGAAGATGGCAATTTAGTTTGGGAGCTGTAGTAGCTGTATTCCATGATGTGTTATTGGTGTTAGGAGTTTTCTCTTTAACGCAAAACATTATGCCATTTAGTATGGAGATTGACCAGTCATTTATCGCTGCGATATTAACAGTAATTGGATACTCATTAAATGATACCGTTGTTGTTTTTGACCGTATTAGAGAGTACTTTAATGACAATCCAAAATGGGCATTTAGTAAAGTAATTAACAGCGCATTAAATAGTACATTAAGCCGTACGTTAAATACTTCTTTAACTACATTAATTGTACTGTTGTGTATCTTCTTTATTGGAGCAGAATCTATCCGAGGACTTATATTTGCCCTTATGGTAGGTGTTGTAGTAGGAACCTACTCTTCACTATTTATTGCAACTCCAGTGATGTATGATACTGTGAAGAAAAAAGCGAGTGACTTACTAGAGGTTAAAACCCAAGAGGTAGAAGCATAAGCTACTATTTTTAAGCATATATAAAATGCCTTCTGGTTTTCCAGAAGGCATTTTTGTTATTATATATAATAGGGCGGGGCTGTGGCTAGTCAAAAAAAGTATACCGCTATCTAAAGGAAGTTATTTGCGTTAGATTTAGCCTCATTGAGTGTCATAGCGGATTGAGGGTAGTCTGTATAGTGAATACTTTTTATAGTTTCACCAGTGTTTTGTCTAATAACACAAAGCCTGCCATCAATTATTAAGCTAATTTCTTGGGTGCCTATCTAGTGTTTTCTTTACAAAGATTAGATAAAGTTGTAAGACCTAAAATAAGTAACTAGACTAAGATACGGGGTCGCTGTTGTATGTTTTTTTGTAGGATTGAACCATAAAATAAACACCGCACAAAACAAAAGGAATACTAAGCCATTGCCCAGTATTTAAAAGCCAGTCTCCTCTGGTGTCTACTTGGGCTTCTTTCACAAACTCTACAAAGAATCTGACGGTCCATAAAAGCACTAAAAACAATCCAAACAAAAATCCAAGTTGTTTGCTTTTATCTGTTTTCCAGTAAAAGTATAAAAGGGTTAAAAACACAAAAATATAACCAAAAGATTCATACAGCTGCGCGGGGTGTCTAAAAGGAACACTTGCCAATATTTCTGCAAATTCGGGGTCATTTGCTATTGCATCATAGGCCTTGTTTGGGTCTTTAATTTTTGTAATAAGTGTTGCTT
>CAJXUG010000046.1:0-12166 GCA_913060785.1 uncultured Flavobacteriaceae bacterium
GTGTATAAGAGACAGGTTTATTTTAGCGCTCCAAACAAAAACAAGCTTTTTTTTTGTTTTTTTTATGATTGTTTTTTAAATCATTGAAACAGCATAGATTAGGGTATAAAAAAAATAAGGGCCCTATTATACCTTAATATATGTATGGTTTAAACACCCTAGAGAGAAAAACAGGTAAAACCCCCGTTAATAGAGGGTAATCAAAAGGCATAGACTTCTAAGTTATTAATAAAAAGAGGCATAATTTAGCCTAAAAAAAGTAAAAAGAGATTCGTTTCTAAAAAAAAGACAGATCAAAGGCTAGCCTTTTAAAACAAAACAAACTTGGGCGCCCCTTTTTCATTGAGTAAAGTTGGCAAGCAAACAGGCCCTTAGTATATTATTGTCAAACAATAGCTATGTGTAGCTTAGGCCATAAAAAAGTAGACATAAAACAATAAAATGATACGGAGTATTATAACAACAATAGTATATTTGCTGTTTAAAATTTGTAAACTATGATAGCAATTACCTTACCAGATGGAAGTGTAAAGCAACTAGAAGAAGGAGTAACACCAATGGACGTTGCACTGAGCATAAGCGAAGGCTTGGCTAGAAATGTGATTTCAGCAGCATACAACGGTCAAACCGTAGAAAGCAGCACTCCCCTAACCCATGATGGAAGCCTAGTGTTATATACCTGGAGAGACGAGGCTGGAAAAAAGGCTTTTTGGCATTCATCGGCACATATTTTAGCACAAGCATTACAGGAATCGTATCCTGGTATAAAATTAACCATTGGACCCGCCATTGAAACTGGGTTTTATTATGATGTAGATTTCGGAGAACTTAGCTTTTCAGAAAAAGATCTGGCAGCTATAGAAGACAAAATGCTTGAAATAGCAAGAGGAAAACACACGTTCTCTTTACGTTCTACCTCTAAAAAAGAAGCTTTAGATTTCTACAAAAACCAATCAAACCAGTACAAAGTAGAACTTATAGAAAATCTGGAAGACGGAACCATTACATTTTGTGATCATGACAACTTCACAGATTTATGTAGAGGAGGACACCTGCCTCATACGGGTTATGTAAAAGCAGTAAAATTAATGAGCATTGCTGGCGCCTACTGGAGAGGAGACGAAAAAAACAAACAACTTACCCGTATTTACGGAGTTAGTTACCCAAAACAAAAGGAACTAAAACAGTACCTAGCCCTTCTAGAGGAAGCAAAGAAAAGAGATCACAGAAAACTAGGAAAAGAACTAGAGCTTTTCACCTTCTCACAAAAAGTAGGTCAAGGACTACCTCTTTGGTTACCTAAAGGAACAGCACTGCGTGAACGTCTTGAGAACTTTCTGAAAAAAGCACAAAAGAAAGCGGGCTATGAAATGGTCATGACCCCTCACATAGGTAGTAAGGAGCTGTATGTAACCTCTGGACACTTTGAGAAATACGGAGAAGATAGTTTTCAAGTAATAAAAACACCCAACGAGGGTGAAGAGTTTATGTTAAAACCCATGAACTGCCCACACCATTGTGAAATTTATAACGCCAAACCATTTTCATATAAAGACCTGCCAAAACGATTTGCAGAATTTGGAACAGTATACCGCTACGAGCAAAGTGGAGAATTACATGGCCTAACTAGAGTAAGAGGTTTCACACAAGATGATGCTCACATATTTTGTACTCCAGACCAACTAGACCAAGAATTTAAAAATGTTATTGATCTTGTATTATACGTATTTGGCTCTTTAGGTTTTGAAAATTTCACAACTCAAGTTTCTGTTAGAGATTTAAGCAAGCCAGAAAAATACATAGGTGATGTAAAAACCTGGGAAAAGGCTGAAAATGCAATTTTAAGCGCCGTAAAAGACAAAGGACTTGATTATGTAGTAGAATCTGG
The DNA here is from genome assembly GCA_913060785.1 of uncultured Flavobacteriaceae bacterium. Taxonomy (GTDB): domain Bacteria; phylum Bacteroidota; class Bacteroidia; order Flavobacteriales; family Flavobacteriaceae; genus Patiriisocius. The sequence continues at coordinate 1,889 of CAJXUG010000046.1, forward strand.
AGAGGCAGCTTTCTATGGTCCTAAGTTAGATTTCATGGTAAAAGATGCCCTTGGAAGAAGCTGGCAACTAGGTACAATACAGGTAGATTACAACCTTCCTGAACGTTTTGATTTAACCTACAAAGGCAGTGATAATGAGCTACACAGACCAGTGATGATACACAGAGCACCCTTTGGTAGTATGGAGCGTTTTGTGGCAATATTACTGGAGCATACCGGCGGAAATTTCCCTTTATGGTTGATGCCAGAACAGGTCACAATATTATCATTGAGTGAAAAATATGAAAAATACGCTCAAAAAGTTTTAAATTTGCTTGAAAATCACGAAATTCGCGCCCTTGTGGACAATAGAAATGAAACTATTGGAAAGAAAATTCGCGAGGCAGAACTCAACAAACTCCCGTACATGTTAATAGTAGGGGAACAAGAAGAGAAAGACGCAACTATATCTGTAAGAAAGCATAGTGAAGGAGATCAAGGAACAATGAGCGTTGAAGCCTTTGCAGCGATGATAAACAAAGCTGTAAAAGAAGAAATTAAAGAATTTAACGTGGAGTAAGTCCATAATTATTAAACAGGTACTCATCAAGTAGATGAATATTCAAAAAAAAAGAAGCCATAGCAATAAGAAGAAAAAGAAGTAGGGGTCCTGCAAGGATCATTAAAGAAGACCAACACAATATTAACCGAAGAATTCGTGCAGAAGAAGTACGACTTGTAGGTGACAATGTTGAGATTGGTGTTTATCCTACTCGCAAAGCATTAGCCATTGCGGAAGAGCAAGAGTTAGATCTTGTAGAAATTTCTCCAAATGCAAGCCCACCGGTTTGTAAAGTTATGGACTACAAAAAGTTTGTCTACGAGCAGAAGAAGCGCGAGAAGTCATTGAAGTCTAAGGCAACAAAAGTGATCATCAAAGAAATTAGGTTTGGACCTAATACTGATAATCATGATTATGAGTTTAAAAAGAAACATGCTGAAAAGTTCTTGAAAGATGGAGCAAAATTAAAAGCATATGTATTTTTTAAAGGGCGTTCTATTATCTACAAGGATCAAGGAGAAATTTTATTATTAAAATTGGCTCAAGAACTTGAAGAATTAGGAAAGGTAGAGCAAATGCCAAAACTGGAGGGAAAACGAATGATTATGTTCATCGCTCCAAAAAAGAAATAGTGTAAAACTATTGAAACTGAAATTTGATCCTTAGGGACTTATTTATATAACCTCTCAGGTAGGTACGTGTACCAAAAGAGAAACAACGAAATAATATTTAAAAGAAGCAATAATGCCGAAACAAAAAACAAAATCTAGTGCAAAGAAGCGTTTCAAGCTAACAGGTACTGGTAAAATCAAAAGAAAGCACGCTTTTAAGAGTCACATCTTAACAAAGAAGTCTAAAAAACGTAAGCTTAAATTAACTCACGATGGTTTGGTAGACAAATCTGATGAGAGTAATGTAAAACAAATGCTTCGAATGAAGTAATTGCTTTGCGGTTAACTAAATTTTATAACCCTGGAGTTAGGCCAATATAAAAGAACTTACACAAATGAGTCGCCTGCTACAAAAAACAATTAAATTATGCCAAGATCAGTAAACAGCGTTGCCAAAAGAGCACGTAGAAAAAAAGTATTAAAACAAGCCAAAGGTTACTTTGGAAGAAGAAAGAATGTTTGGACGGTAGCCAAAAATGCAGTAGACAAAGCAATGTCTTACTCATACAGAGACCGTAGAAACAAAAAGAGAACTTTTAGAGCATTGTGGATCACGCGTATCAACGCAGGTGCACGCCAACACGGAATGTCTTACTCTCAATTTATGGGAGGGATGAAAACAGCAGGAATTGAATTGAACCGTAAGGTTCTTGCAGATTTAGCAATGAATCATCCAGAAGCTTTTGAAGCAATTGTAAAGAAAGTAAAATAAGACAATCCAATAATCATATTATTTCGTAGTAAAAATCCCGTTGCAAATGCAACGGGATTTTTTTATATCCTATACCTAAAAAACGAGGCACATAAAAAAAGCTCCACTACGATACCGCAGTGGAGCTTTTGTTTATAATCGATAAAAGTGTATTACATTTTATTAATTCTCTCTATCAAGGCTCTTCCTTTAGCTTCAAGCTCTTGATTTACTGCTTTAAAATGCGCTTTGGCATTCTCAAGGTCTCTTTGGTTAACCTTTACAATCAATTCATCAAATCCTACAATTGCATCATCAATGATAGATTGAGACTCTTTGGTTTCTTTTGAAGGGTTTGTTAACTCCCAAATGTATACAGCTTCAATGATATCTCCCATTACGTAGTTGATATCTTTTTTTAAATCTCTCTTATTTGCCATAATGTGTTCCGCCAAGTGCGGTTTTTAAATTACTAATTAATAAGTTGCAAAGTTACAAACTCTTACACAATATAACCTTGCAAAAGTAAAGCAGTTTTTTCTTTAATTTTCTTACCCTAACAACACCAATTAGACATCCTCTGGCCTACAGAGCAAAAAACGTGTGCGTGTTTTTTTCTTGTTCCAAGTTTCTCGGAACAACCTATGGGTAGTGTTAAAGAAAACTTTTCAGGAGATCGTCAAACTTATAGGCGTATGAAGCTATAGAATTTGTCAAATATTATTTTAAACCAAACCGTATATTGATCTGGGTTTGCTTTTATATCTGCCTTGACATCCTCTACGGCCATCCATTTCCATGCAGCTACCTCGTCCCTGTTTATAACTGGGGCACCACTATAGTTTCCGAGCATTATGTGGTCCAACTCATGCTCTGTTAATCCATTATCAAAAGGTGCTTTGTATATAAAGGAAGTAGCATGGGTAAGGTCTGTAACAAAACCCATCTCTTCTTGTAATCTTCTTGTACCGGCCTGTATATTAGACTCACCGTCTCGTTGATGACTACAACAAGTATTAGTCCATAATCCAGGAGAGTGGTATTTGTGTAATGCGCGTTGTTGCAACATTAAAGCGCCATTATCATTTAACACAAATACAGAAAAAGCTCTGTGTAAAATTCCTTTTTCATGAGCTTCCATTTTGGGCATAAGCCCTATTTGCGTATCATTTTTATCTACCAAGATTACTAATTCTTCTTTCATATAACTTAAAATGCTTTTTCTCAAAACTACAAAAACATACTGTAAGAGTAAAGCCAAAAAAATGTAAGTTAAAATCAAGACAAAGCACTTAAAATACAGCATTAAAACCCTCCAATAAAAAGACCAGAAACGTTGCTTGTTTTACAACAATCAAAAAAAGTAAAATCCAGCAAGCCAAGCCCATACAAAAGCATATCTTTGCGGCTTGAAAAAACAACAAGGTATGCTACTACAAAAAACCATTAAAAATTTCACACAAAACCCTAAAAATGATATCCTTTCTGGATTAACCGTTGCACTAGCTCTGGTTCCAGAAGCTGTTGCATTTGCATTTGTTGCAGGTATAGATCCACTTGTAGGTTTATATGGTGCTTTTATGATGGGTATTGTTACCGCACTTTTTGGAGGTAGACCGGGTATGATTAGTGGGGCAACAGGCGCCATGGCAGTTGTAATGGTTTTTCTTATCCAAAAAGGAAATCAGGTTGGAGATGCACTAACCGTTCCGGTTGAAAACCTTGGCCTACAATGGTTGTTTATTACCTTGTTAATTGTTGGAGCAATTCAAATTTCGGCGGGTGTCTTTAAATTAGGAAAATTTGTGCGCCTTATACCCCACCCTGTAATGATGGGCTTTGTAAATGGTTTGGCTATTGTAATCTTCTTGTCTCAACTTGGCCTTTTTAAAGAAAATATTAACGGAGAAATGCAATGGATGTCTGGGGATAACCTTTGGATGATGTTAGGGCTAGTATGCCTGACGATGGCCATTATGTATGGACTTCCTAAACTTACTAAAAAAATACCTGCCGCACTTATTGCCATTGTGGTAGTTGCCGCAATTGTCATCTTTGGAAATATAGAAGTATCTACCGTTGGCTCATTCATTAAAGACGGAGGTGGTGAAGGACTTCAAGGCGGCCTACCAAGTTTTCAAGATCAAATATTCACCTTATTTTACACCCTTAAAGGACATTGGGGACTCATTGGCTCAACGGCGCTTATTCTTGCAGCAGTTGGCCTTATAGAAAGCCTGATGACCCTTAACCTTATTGATGATATGACAGAAACACGCGGTAGTGGTAATCGTGAATGTGTGGCCCAAGGTGGAGCCAATATCTTAAATGGCCTCTTTGGAGGTATGGGTGGTTGTGCTATGATTGGACAATCTATAATCAACATTAACTCTGGGGGTCGTGGCCGCTTATCTGGTGCTACTGCAGCCATAGCATTATTGTGTTTTGTGCTCTTTGGAGCGCCTCTAATAGAACAAATTCCTATTGCAGCTCTAGTAGGGGTTATGTTTATGGTGGTTATTGGAACCTTTGCTTGGAGTAGTTTTAGAATTTTACACAAAATTCCTCGCACAGATGCTGTTGTACTTATCGCGGTATCTGCCATCACAGTTTGGCAAGATTTAGCCATTGCGGTTATTGCCGGAGTTATTATGAGCGCATTGTCTTTTGCATGGAAAAGTGCAACAATGATTAGAGCAAGAAAACGCACTAAAGAAGATGGTACTAAGGTATACGAAATTTGGGGGCCTTTATTCTTTGGTTCTACAACAGGTTTTAATAGTAAATTTGACGTATCCACAGACCCTGCTCATGTTGAGATAGACTTTATAGAATCTAAAGTAGGAGATCACTCTGGGGTTGAGGCCTTGCATAACATTTCTAACAAATACCTCGAGGCTGGTAAAAAAGTAACCTTAACACATTTGAGTCCAGACTGTAAAGCGATGCTACTTAAATGGAATCCAGAGTTTAAGACCATTATTAAAGATGCTATTGACGATCCTCGCTATCATGTAGTTACAGATATGATGGATGCAGAAGTTTAACGGTAATCTTTTTGCTAGATACCCTTAGCTGATTCTTAGCCCGTTTTCAACCTTCATATCAGGATGTAGTAGCGTTACCTCTTTGCCAGAGACCGCACCTAACACTAAACACTCGCTCATCATAGGGCCTATTTGTTTGTTTGGGAAATTTACGACTCCTACAATCTGTCTTCCTAATAAAGCTTGTTTGGTATACAAGGCAGTAATTTGCGCTGAGGTTTTTTTAACTCCAATAACGGCTCCAAAATCAATGTATAATTGATAGGAAGCATTCCTGGCTTCAGGAAAATCTTTTACCTTTAATATGGTGCCAATTCTCATTTCTATTTTTTCAAAATCATTCCAGGAAATTTCCATACGTTAAATTTGTATCTAATATAGTATTTAAAGACCTATCTTGTATCTTAGCGTCTCACAAAAAAACAAAAAATGTCATTAACCCCTTCTACAATGTTGCCTTTAGGCACAGAAGCTCCAAACTTTAAATTGCTTGATACCATATCTAACACCTTAAGCTCTTTAGAGGATTTGAAGGGTAAAAAAGGAACGGTTGTAATGTTTATCTGTAACCATTGCCCTTTTGTAAAACATGTTAATGAGGAGTTGGTGCGTTTGTGTAATGATTACAGAGTGACTGGTTTTGGCTTTGTGGCCATTAGCAGTAATGACGTAGAAAACTATCCTCAAGATAGCCCAGAGCAAATGCGTAAAACCGCCAGAGAACAAGGGTATCCTTTTCCTTATTTGTATGACCCTAGCCAAGAAGTTGCCAAGGCTTATGATGCAGCATGTACTCCAGATTTTTATTTATTTGATGAGAAATTGAAACTTGTATACCGTGGACAACTTGATAATTCTAGACCTGGTAACGGCATTCCTGTAAATGGAAGAGATTTACGTGAAGCCATGGATCATATTTTAAATAACAGAGCACAGCATAAGGATCAAAAACCAAGTATTGGTTGTAATATTAAATGGAAGCAATAATCAAATAAGAGTAAGAAAACATAGCAGCTATTTAAAAACAAAAAACCTAGAATTACAATGTGTTATTCTAGGTTTTTGATTGAAAAATACCCTAATTACAGCGCATTTTTTATATGCATAAAATGATGCATACTGTGCCAAGCGTAGGTTAATGCCATTTCTTTAATACTTACCTCAGCCTGAGTTTGAGGATGCATAAAACATCTATTCCACTGTTTCCCATTTATACGTTGCAGAATGTAAACCATCTTGTGGTGTAACATTTCTATATGGGTTAATGACCAGGCAATGGGTGCTGTTTTATAATCATCCATAGCGGCAAACAAATCTTGATCGTACGATTTTACAAGCGGAGCATCTTCTGTTAATGCCCAGCGCATTCTGTTATAGCAGTGGCTATGTGAATCTGAAATATGGTGAATTAATTGACGTAAAGACCATCCACCCTCTCTATAAGGGGTGTCTAGTTTAGTTTCGGTGACATCTAATAATGTCATCTTTAATTGTTGTGGAAATACACGCAATACCTCAATGGCCTCAGAAACTTGAGCAGGGGTTATGGTAGTTGGAATTGAGAGTTTACCTATTGGATATTGTATAGAAGTTTGAATCATAATTTTAAATTTGAGCTAAAATAAAAAAACGTCTCAAGAACTTTGAGGCGTTTTTTATATAGTTATAAAGAGGTTACTAACCTTTAATATCCATGAGTTCTACATCAAAAATTAATGTAGCATTTGGAGGAATTACACCACCGGCACCCTGTGCGCCATAACCTAAATCACTTGGGATAACAAAACGAGCTTTATCACCTTTGTTTAGGAGCATGATACCTTCATCCCAACCAGCAATAACGTGGCCCATGCCTACTGGAAAATCAATAGGTGTCCCTCTATCATAAGAAGAATCAAAGGTGGTACCTTCTGGCAACATCCCTTTGTAATGCACAGATACTGTTTGTCCAGAAGTTGGCTTAACACCGTCTCCTTTTTGGATTATTTTATAGTAAAGGCCGCTTTCTGTTTTATCAAAACCAGCTACTAGATCTTTCATAGAATCTTCTTGCTCCTTTTTTGCTGCAGCTTCTCTTTCTGCCTTCGCTCCCGTAAAGTTTCTAAAAACCTCAACAGCATTAAAAGCTTGAGCATCATTCCCAACACGAATAATCTCCATGTTCATGGTGTCTCCTTGTGCAACGCTGTCTACTACATCTTGCCCCTCTACAACATAACCAAAAACAGAATGTTTGTTGTCTAACCAATTTGTTGGAACATGTGTTATAAAAAACTGACTACCATTGCTTGATGGACCAGAATTTGCCATAGAAAAAACACCTGGCTTATCATGCTTTAATTCTGGATGAAACTCATCGTCAAAACTATAGCCTGGACCTCCAGAGCCTGTTCCTGCTGGATCTCCTCCTTGAACCATAAAATCTGGAATGACACGGTGAAACGTTAAGCCGTCATAATAAGGTGTTCCTTGAGGCTTTGCACTGTTTTCAAGATTACCCTCTGCTAGTGCCACAAAGTTAGCTACTGTTCCTGGGGTTCTTTTGTAAGTTAATTGTCCTAGAATTGTCCCTTTTTCTGTTGTTATTTTAACGTAAATACCGTCTTGCATAATCGTTTTTTAAATGATTGTTCAAAGCATATGCTTTGGATTTTGAAAGCGCAAAGTTACTGTTTATCATTACATAAATCAATACTTATTTTTAAAATTTTGTAACCACAAACTAGCTCAAAAAAAAAGACCCCACTGATAAAACAGTAGGGCACTAATACTATTATAGTATATGCTGCTAATTTGCTACCTCACTAATAAACTTGATTCTGTAGAGACGCAGTTCTTCATCGTCATACTCTCCATCAAACTCTTGCATGGCATCATCAATTTTGTCTGTCTCAGATTCTAAAAAATATTCATGAATTTCTTCTTGCTGGTCTTCATCCAACATTTCATCCACCCAATAACTAATATCTAACTTTGTGCCGCTATAGACAATAGCCTCCATTTGCTTGATGAGCTCCTCCATAGGCAGCCCTTTAGAATCTGCAATATCGGTAAGGGGCAATTTTCTGTCAACATTTTGGATAATGTATAATTTATTGACACTGTTACTACCCGTAGATTTAACCACCAGATCATCTGGGCGCTCAATCTCATTTTCATCTACATATTTTTTGATAAGGGCTACAAAATTCTTACCATATTTGTTTGCCTTACCCTCTCCTACTCCATGAACATTAGATAGCTCCTCAATGGTTATAGGATATTTTAAAGCCATATCTTCGAGTGAGGGCTCTTGAAAAATAACATACGGTGGTAAGCTTAATTTATCTGCTGTGGCTTTGAGCTCTGATTTAAGCAATTTAAATAGAGCTGCATCAGCAACTAAACCATCACCTTTATTAGCGACAACGGCAACATCATCATTGGCCTGTTTGAAAGAATGGTCTTCGGTCATCATAAATGACGTTGGGGTTTCTATAAAATCAACACCTTTTTGGGTTAGCTTGATAACCCCGTAGGTTTCAATATCTTTTCTTATGTATTTTGCAACAAGTAACTGCCGCAATAGGGCCATCCAGTAATGATCCTCATAAGCAACACCGATACCAAAAAAAGTTTGTTTATCTGTTCTGTGAGATTTTATAAGCGCATTGGCATTTCCTATAATAACATTTACTACGTCTTTGCTCTTGTACTGCTCGTTGGTTTCACTTATGATACGCAATAGTTTTTGGGCTTGATTTTGCGCCTCTTGTTTTGTTTTTGGATTGCGCATATTATCATCCATCTGCCCTCCTTCACCAGTATCGGTGTCAAACTCTTCTCCAAAATAATGCAAAATAAACTTTCTTCTAGACATGGATGTTTCTGCAAAAGCAACAACTTCTTGCAGCAGTGCATGACCTATCTCCTGCTCTGCCACAGGCTTACCACTCATAAATTTTTCAAGCTTTTCAATGTCCTTATAACTGTAGTATGCCAAACAATGTCCCTCTCCTCCATCTCGACCAGCACGCCCTGTTTCTTGATAATAGCTCTCTATACTTTTTGGGATATCATTGTGTATTACAAACCGAACATCTGGCTTGTCTATACCCATACCAAAAGCAATAGTTGCAACAACAACATCTGCATCTTCCATTAAAAACATGTCTTGATGTCTTACACGGGTTTTAGCATCCAAACCAGCATGATACGGCACCGCCTTAACACCATTAACCTGTAATATTTGAGCCAACTCCTCAACACGCTTTCTACTGAGGCAGTATACAATACCGCTCTTTCCTTCATTTTGCTTTACAAAACGAATGACATCTGCATCTACATTTTTGGTTTTGGGACGTATTTCATAATACAAATTAGGCCTGTTAAAAGAAGCCTTAAAAGTATTGGCATCACTCATTGCTAGGTTTTTAAGGATATCTTCTTGTACCTTAGGAGTTGCTGTAGCTGTTAAACCTATGATTGGGATATTATCACCAATTCTTTTTATGATTGCTCTTAGGTTTCTATATTCTGGTCTAAAGTCATGACCCCACTCACTGATACAATGCGCCTCATCTATAGCAACAAATGAAACTTTTTCTTGTTGAAGAAAATCTACGTATTCATCTTTGGTTAATGATTCTGGAGCAACATAAAGTAACTTTGTTATACCATCGCTAATATCTTGCTTTACTTGCTTCACCTCTGTTTTGTTGAGCGAGGAGTTTAATACGTGTGCTATTCCTTCCTCTGAAGATAAGGCACGCAGCGCATCAACTTGGTTTTTCATAAGTGCAATCAAAGGAGAGACCACAATAGCGGTTCCTTCCTGCATCAAAGCTGGTAACTGATAGCACAAAGATTTACCACCACCTGTGGGCATAATAACAAAGGTGTTGTTTTTATCTAAAATACTCTTAACTACAGGTTCTTGAAGGCCTTTGAACTTTGAAAATCCAAAGAAATGTTTTAGTGCAGCGTATAATTCAGTGTCACTCACGAGACTTAATTGTTTTTATTATTTGAGTCTTACCACAAAATAATTGTTTTTACTTGGGAACAATCGTAGTTTTGTAGGCTATAAATGGTATTTACAGTATCAAAAATACATTTATTACCACTAGACTTACTATATTTAGTTTGTTATATTAAATATAGTTATTTCTTACACAGTGACAAACTTTAAAAAGCGTAAAATTGTGAACAACGATAAAATTATTTCAGTAGCAAAACAAACCATTGAAACAGAAAGCAAAGCAATCTTAAATTTAGTTTCGCTAGTTAATGATGAATTTGCAGAAGCAGTACGTTATATATACCCTGTCTCTTATACACATCTCCGAG
>CAJXUG010000047.1:0-12116 GCA_913060785.1 uncultured Flavobacteriaceae bacterium
GTGTTGCACCTGCCATTTTATTTATGTTTGGCCTCATGAGTGGTGTGTATGCCATATCTTTTGCTGATTTTTTTTACAAAGATGACGGAAGCTCTGGAACGGGAGCATGGGTGTTAAAAGGGATAGCACTTTGTATAGGTATCTATGGTGTTTATTCTTTTAGAAAAAAACAAAATCAATGCTCCATAGACAAAAAGAGTAAACGAAAAAATTTAACTCTACTAATTATTATAACCCTGTTTGTAGGTATTGGTCTTTTTTTATCAATAGAAAAATGGTCTTCCTGGTATTTTGATGAGCACATCGTACCTGCCCAACAAAAAGAACTCAATATTCCTATAAAAGACAATTGAACACTATAATTAAGGTCATCATTCCAGCCTACAATGAAGAAAACTCCATAGGCAAAGTCATTGATGACATCCCACCAATTGTTGATGAAATTATTGTAGTTAATAATAACTCTACAGATGCCACAGAAAGGGTTGCTAAAACTGCTGGAGCTACGGTTGTCAATGAGCCTAGAAGAGGCTATGGTCATGCCTGTTTAAGTGGTATGAGTTATATTTCATTACAACAAACCAAGCCAGATATCATTGTCTTTTTAGACGGTGATTATAGTGACTATCCCGAGCAGCTAACACAGCTCATAGCCCCAATTATGGAAAAAGACATTGACCTTGTTATAGGAGCCAGAGTAAAGGCATTGCGAGAAAATGGCGCCATGACCTACCCTCAGAAATTTGGAAACTGGTTGGCAACAGCTTTAATGAAGCTTTTTTTTGGTGCCCGTTTTACAGATCTTGGTCCTTTTAGGGCTATAAAATACGCTAAACTACTGGCACTAGAGATGCAAGACAAAACCTATGGCTGGACCGTTGAAATGCAATTAAAAGCACTGAAAAAAAACTACACCTACACAGAGATCCCAATGAAATACCGCAATAGAATTGGAATCTCCAAAGTGTCGGGAACCTTAAAAGGTGCTATCTTTGCTGGGGTTAAAATCTTAACTTGGATTTTTAAATATTCTATTAAAAAATGATACTGCAAACCATTATCATGGTTGTTTACACCGGCTCGCTACTGCTTATACTTATGTATGCCTTAGCGCAATTAAACCTGCTTACTAACTACTTAAGTGCTAAGAAAAAAACAGCACATTGCCCCGTGTTTGATTTTGAAAATCCAGAAGAAATTCCAGTGGTGACCATCCAACTTCCTGTGTACAATGAAATGTATGTAATGCAGCGGCTACTTGATAATATAGCAAAAATTGACTACCCAAGAGAGAAGCTTGAAATACAGGTATTGGATGATTCTACAGATGAATCACTTAAAACAACGGCCTTAAAAATAAAAGAGCTACAAGCAACAGGACTAGACATAAAACACATTACCCGCAGCAACAGATCTGGTTTTAAAGCAGGAGCATTAAAGCAAGGATTGGAAATAGCCAAAGGAGAGTACATTGCAATTTTTGATGCAGATTTTTTGCCTCAACAAAGTTGGCTATATAAAACCATACCCTCTTTTAAAGACTTGGAAATTGGCGTAGTACAAACACGCTGGGGACATATTAACAAAAACTACTCCCTGCTAACTAAAGTACAAGCCTTTGCACTTGACGCCCACTTTACCCTAGAGCAAGTAGGAAGAAATAGCAAAGGACATTTCATCAACTTTAACGGTACTGCAGGTGTTTGGAGACGCGCCTGTATTTTGGATGCTGGAAACTGGGAGGGAGACACCCTTACAGAAGATCTAGACCTTAGTTACAGAGCGCAGCTCAAAAGCTGGAAATTTAAATACTTAGAAGATGTAGAAACACCTGCAGAACTGCCTGTTGTAATAAGCGCAGCGCGCTCACAACAATTTAGGTGGAATAAAGGAGGTGCAGAGAATTTTCAAAAAATGGCAAGACGTGTCTTGAAAAGTAACCATGTACCTTCAAAAACTAAAATACATAGCTTGCTTCATTTACTAAATAGCACCATGTTTTTAAACATCTTTTTGGTCGCTATTTTGAGCATCCCTATGCTGTATATTAAAAATGAATATGAGTCTTTAAAAGGCTACTTTATAGTGATGAGTTTCTTTGTGGTGAGTACAGGTATTTTCTTTGTTTGTTATTGGTACACCTTTAAGTCTATCTATGGTGGTGGTGTAAAGCAATTTATAAAATACATAGGGATGTTCTTTGCTTTTTTCTGTGTTGCCATGGGTTTTTCTCTGCACAATACCATTGCAGTTATTGAAGGGCATATGGGTAAAAAAAGTGACTTTGTAAGAACTCCAAAATTTAATATCAGCACCTTAAAAGATAAATGGAAAGGAAACAAATACTTAAAAAAGAACATTTCAGTACATGTTATTTTTGAAGGCATGTTAATGTGCTACTTTGGCTTTGGTATGTACGCGGCTTTTGTAGTGGGTGACCAAGGAGGTGATTTTGGACTGTTCCCATTTCACCTAATGCTTTGTATAGGTTTTGGTTTTGTATTCTTTAAGAGCCTAACAAGCAAAGCCTAATTAAGGCTATTATTAAAATGTTACTTTTCGCTCTATAAGCTGGCCATCTCTCTTAACAGTAACAGTTGTGGTTTCTCCTACCTCAAAGCTTGCCAAGGCCTTCATGTAAGACATCATATCTGGGGTGTCTAAGCTCCCTAGTTTAACAACTACGTCTGCGCGTTGTAATCCTGCTTTTTGAGCTGGTTTATCTTCGCTAATTCCATCAATACGCATGCCCTGCCCGTTAAATAAATAATCTGGCACAACGCCCAATGCTACTTTAAACATAGGAACTTCTTCGCTTTCATTTTTAGTCTTTTTAAAGGCCAACTGTCCTGCGTCATCCAAATCTGTAACAACGTTGAGTATATAGTTTGAGATAAGCTCCATACCCTCATAGTTTAGTTTTTCTGGATCATCACTGGGTTTATGATAATCTGCGTGTTGGCCTGTAAAGAAATGCAATACCGGTATATCTGCTAGATAAAAAGAGGTATGATCACTAGGGCCTACACCACTTGCGTGTTCATTAATTGTTAAGCCCTGGTTGTTGTTGGCAAATAAGGTTTGTTTAAAAAGTGAGGAGGTTCCCACGCCATACACTGCAAGAGTTTGTTCCTTGTTGAGTCTTCCTACCATATCCATGTTAATCATGTAGCTTACCTTTTTGGTATCAATGGTTGGTGTTTTTACAAAATAATTTGATCCAAGTAATCCCATTTCTTCACCAGAAAAGGCCATAAACAAGTAGTTGTTTTTAGTGATTGTAGGTGATTGATTTTTTAGCTTGTCGGCAAGAGCCAGCAATATGGCAATACCACTTGCGTTGTCATCTGCCCCGTTATGAATGGCAGGTTGTTCTCTATCTAAAGAACCCTCACCGCCCATGCCTAAATGATCGTAGTGCGCACCAATAATTACTGTAGTAGCAGCATTGTTGTTTATATATCCAATAACATTGGTTCCAGTAACAGATCCATCTTCTTGAATGTTTGTAAATTCTGACTGCTCATGAGGGTTTGCACTCGGGGTAAAGGAAAATGTTTGGGTAAAGTTTCCTTCACTGCCTTTTGGAGTCAATCCAATGTCAGAAAAACGCTCTGTAATATATGCTGCAGCAAGCAACTCTCCAGGAGTACCTGTTTGCCTGCCTCCCATTTCATCTGATGCTAAAACAGCTACATCTTCTTGCATGGTTACTATTTTATTTGGGGTTTGCTGGCAAGAAACCACAAAGAGCATCATCAATCCTATTATAACTAAACGCATATCCTTATTTTTGTACAAAATTACTGAAATATGAGATACCTAACTACCCTAGCCATTTTTTGTTTTCTACTTTCTTGTAAAAGCAACAGCCAAGAAAAAACAGAAGTCTCAACACAGCCAGCTACAACGGTTAACAAAAAGCTAAGTCTAACGGGTGGTGTTCGGGAAACAGTGCTAGATCCTATTACACAAGACACCCTTATATACCCAGAAGAGGTACATCTTAAAAACATCCGCCAAGTAACCTTTGGTGGAGATAACGCAGAAGCCTATTGGAGCTTTGATGACAAACAATTGGTTTTTCAATCTAATTTTAAAGACTGGGATGTAGGATGTGACCAGATGTTTTTAATGGATGCAGCCCAAACATTTGAAGACACCAGGCCTCCAATGATATCTACCGGAAAAGGAAGAACTACCTGCGCTTATTTCTTGCCAGACAACAAACATTATGTGTATGGAAGCACGCACCTAGTTGATGAAAATTGCCCAGAGGTTCCACTACGAAAAAACGGGAACTATGTATGGCCTGTGTATGACAGCTTTGACATCTTTGTGGCAGATCTAGAAGGTACTATCACCGCGCAGCTTACTACAGAACCTGGCTATGACGCAGAGGCCACAGTATCTCCTATGGGCGATAAAATTGTATTTACCTCAACCCGTAGTGGAGATCTTGAACTCTACACCATGAATATTGATGGTAGTGATGTAAAACAAATCACTAATGAACTTGGCTATGATGGAGGCGCTTTTTTCTCGCCAGATGGCAGCAAATTAATATTTAGATCTTCACGACCAAAAACTCCTGCCGAAATTAAAAAATACAAAGACCTACTTGCAGATGGCCTTGTAGAACCTGTTGACATGGAGCTGTATATATGTGATGCAGATGGAAGCAACCTAAAACAACTCACCAATTTAGGAAATGCGAACTGGAGTCCGTTTTTTCATCCCAGTGGAGAGAAAATATTATTTAGTAGCAACCATGAAGCAGAGCGTGGGTTTCCATTTAACTTATACCTTATAGATCTTGATGGTAAAAACCTAGAAAGAGTAACTCATGGGCAAACATTTGACGCCTTTCCTGTTTTTAGTAATGATGGTAAATACTTGGCCTTTTCCTCCAACAGAAACAATGGAGGTGGCAGGGATACAAACCTATTTATTGCACAGTGGCAAGATTAACACAAAGACTATAGTGCGCCTAATGTAATTTAATACAAACAATCAAACATCTGCTCCCATACAAACCGTTTCTAATCCCTGGTATTGGGAGCATGTTACTGTATTTTATTTTTGCCTATTTTCTAGAACGGAGTGATTTTTTAAACCTATTACTTTTATACAGTGGTTTGTTTTACGCAGCCTGGAAAATCATACAATACACAAAATTTAATTTTTGGATCTGGGCGGTTATCGGCATAACAGCAAGGGTTTTGTTTTTGCCCAGTATACCGAACCTTTCTCAAGACTTTTATCGCTTTATTTGGGACGGGAGGCTCCTTATTTTAGGAATAAACCCCTACATGTTTTCCCCAGAGCAACTAGCAAATGGATTGCTTAATGCTACTGAGCTAACTTCTTTAGAGGCTATCTCAAATGCCAAGGTACTTATCCAAGGCATGGGGAGTCTAAATGCGAGCCATTATAGCAGCTACCCGCCAATTAACCAGCTGTGTTTTGCCTTGGCAGCCCTGTTTGCAAAAACATCAATACTGGGCTCTGTGGTAGTGCTGCGCATTATAATCATTGGGGCAGATTTGGGCATATTATATTTCGGAAAAAAACTATTAGAAAGACTCAACCTGCCTACAAAAAACATTTTTTGGTATTTCTTAAACCCTTTTATCATTATAGAACTTACTGGAAATTTGCACTTTGAAGCAGTGATGCTCTTTTTTGTTATTTGGTCATTGTACTTGCTAGATAAAAAAAGATGGGTATTAGCGGCAATATTACTTGGGGTTTCTGTTTCTGTAAAGTTATTACCATTACTTTTTCTGCCGCTGTTTTATAAATATCTAGCCCCAGATGGGCTCTTTAAAAAAGGATTTTGGAAAATGAAAAAATTTTACTGGGTCACTCTTACAACCATAGTAATTACTTTTGCGCCCTTTGCCTCCAAGACCTTTATTTCTAATTTTAGTGCAACAATTGGTTTATGGTTCCAAAACTTTGAATTTAATGCAAGTGTTTACTACATCATACGTTGGATTGGATTTCAAACTGTTGGTTGGAACATCATAGCTACAGTGGGGCTCATTTTGCCAATGGTGGTTTTTATTTGTATTGTGTTACTTGCTGTATTTAGAAAATACAATACCACACAAAAACTCATTACTGGGATGCTACTGGCCGTATCCATATACTTTTTATTGGCTACCACAGTTCACCCATGGTATATAGCAACACCCGTATTGCTTAGTGTGTTTACCAAATATAAATTCCCACTGCTGTGGAGCTTTATGATTTGTTTTAGTTATGCAGCCTATGGCGCAAATGGATTTAATGAAAACCTATTACTAATTGCTATAGAATATAGTGTGGTAATTAGTGTCGCACTTTGGGAAATATTCATTAAAAAACTCCCTGAAAAGGGAGTTGTACTATAATTTTATAAAAGTGTTTTTTCTAGGTTCTAGAGCATAGAAAAAAGTTCTAATTCTTCTTTAGTAAGTGTTTTCCAGCGTCCTCTTGGAAGGTCTTTTTTGGTTAAATGTGCCAAAGTAACACAATCTAAACGCAAAATATTGTATCCTAAATGATCAAAAATTTCACGAATCACACTATTACCCATATGCTTGATTTTTAGGCCAACTTCCTTTTTAGGTTTATTATCAACGTAGCTTATTTCTTCGATCTGGATTTTCTTGCCACCTATCTGAATTCCTTCAGAAATTTCCTTTAAATCTGAAGCTTTTAAGTTTTTATCTAACTCTACATGAAACAATCGTTCCATCCCTTTTTTACTGAGTTTTTCTTTGAGTTTATCATCATTGGTAAAAAACAGTAAGCCAGTAGCATTTCTACCCAATCTACCAATAGGAGTAATGCGCCCAGAAGATGCATTAGCTACCAAATCCATAACAGTGTTACCTTTGCTATCACTAGTGGTAGTGGCAAATCCTTTAGGCTTGTTTAAAAGCACATAAGACATAGGTTCTGGATTGAGACGACGCCCATCAAAACGTACATCATCTTCAAGTTTTACCTTATAACCCATTTCATTAATAATTTTACCATTTACGGTAACTAGTCCAGTAGCTATATAGGTGTCTGCCTCTCTACGAGAACAAATACCACTGTTTGAAATGTATTTGTTTAAACGAATACCATCAACAACATCGTGTTTCCTCTTAGCTGGTTTTGGGGTAATAACCTCTGGTTTTACCTCACCCGCTCTAGATTTCCCAACCCTTGGCTTAGACACTGCATTGCGATCATTGCTTTTAAACTTCGCGTTTTTACCGTGCCCTTTGCTGGCTCCCTTTCCTTTGTTATCGTTTCTGCTCATGATGTAAATTCCTGAAATCCAGGTGATTTTAAATTGGGCGCAAAGATACGCTTTAATTTAATAATTTCATTGATTCCTTATTGCTCAATAAAAGAAACAAAAATGGAGCTTACAACAAATCAAAAGCAACAAAGTGTTGGGTTATAGCTGCTCTTTTGAATTAACAAGGCTAATGGTAGATTGCCGCTCTGTATTTATAGTTAATTTGGTTACATCTGGACGAGAATAATGCCCTACTGGATCAAAGTTCTGCCGTTCTTGGTAGACCTTATTAAAATCAAGGGTATGGTAAATGTTTCCGTCTGTATGGGTGTCTGGCTCCAAAATCCACTCGCCGTCTGGCCCTGCAATACAACTACCTCCATTTGCAAGAATATCTGGGCAGGTTTCTGTGATTTTTGAATAATGTGGAGTGCTTAAAGGAAAATCAGTTTTAGACATTAAAGCAGATACAGAAATCACAAAGCTGCGAGACTCTCTTGCTATAAATCTAGTAATATCTTTGGTGTTATGATCACTCCCTGGCCAGACGGCAACATGCAAATTCTCGCCTTGTCCATAGAGAGCGGCTCTTGGCAATGGCATCCAGTTTTCCCAACAGTTTAGACCTCCCACTGTAAATTGTTTGAGAGGGTGCACCTGCAGGCCGTTCCCATCTCCGGGGGCCCAAGCCAAACGCTCATCATAGGTGGGTTGTAATTTACGGTGTACAGATTGAATTTCTCCTTGTTGATTAACATACACCAAGGAGGCGTAAACACTATGGCCGCCTCTATCTAATGGGCGCTCTATAATACCCAGGTAGATTGCCATGTGGTGTTTTTTTGCCAAAGCGCATAGAGGATCTAAATCACCATTTTCTATAGTGATAGAATTACGAAGATAGTGTGCATACAGCTCCTTATTAAGGGAAGTGTTCCAGTGGGCTCCATCTGCTAAAGCAAGCCAAAATGGATAGCCAGGCAACAACCCCTCACCAAAGACGATAAGTTCTGTTTGGGTAGTTGCTGCTTGTTGTATTTGAGTATATATTTTTTGTAGCGTAGCCTCTTTATCTAACCATACAGGGGCAATTTGAGACAAGGCTACATTGAGTAAATTTTCTTTTTGCATGGTACTAAGTTAGTAATTTTATTACATCAAGACCCAAAATAGTAGCTTAAAAAACCTTGCTCAAAACTAGATGTACATTTATCAAAACAATACTAAACACACCCGCTACAATGATTAATTTCAATATATTATGTAAGGTAAGAAAGTGGCTTCTTTTACTAGATTTCCAAAGAAAAACATCAAAAAACACCAGGGCTATAATGCTACCATAAAAATAATAGTTCATGTACCCTATTGAAAAATACATAAGCAGTAACACGGCAGGAATTAAGGTGGCAATACTCAGGGCGGTAAGCATTGTTTTAGATACATTAACCCCATAAACAACCGGAATGGTTTTATAATTTTGGGCTAGATCACCTTTAATGTTCTCTAAATCCTTGGTAAGTTCTTTCATGGCAATAAGCAAAAACAGGAACGTTGCGTGAACAAAAATTACATTGTTGAAGTTTTGATAATAAATAAACACTGCAAAAAACGGAATGACCGCTAAAATTGCCGCAGTAACATTTCCTATAAACAAAAACTTCTTGAGTTTGTGAGAGTAAAACCAAATTGCAAAAATGTATACTAAAAAGAATAACACTGCTCTAAAAGAAACATAGCTTGCAAACACAAGAGAAAGGCAATTCAGAATAAAATACCCTGATAGCTTCGTGTTTTGGCTCACCAATCTATCCAAAACTGTTTTAGTTGGCCTATTAATAAGATCTTTATCACTGTCATAAAAACTATTGATGATATATCCAGCGGCAATTGCTGCAGCTGAAGATAGTACCAACATCAGTAGATTGACATCAAAAAGAACATCACCAAGAGGTAGCTTAGGTGCCAAAATATAAATTGAAGTAAGGTATTGGGCTAGGATAATGACCAAAATATTATATCCCCTTACAACAGAGAACAAGCTAAAAAACTTTAACATGATGTGTTTTTGTTTTCTGCTGAACATAAAGATGAAATGAATTGAGCGTTATCTAGAAATTATAAACCACTTCCAAGGTGTGTCCCTTGAGTGCTGTTCGAGCCTTATCAATGTCTTGGGTAAATCCTAACATATAACCGCCGCCTCCAGAGCCGCAAAGTTTTAGATAGTACGTATTGGTTTCAATCCCTTTTTTCCAAAGAGATTGGAATGCTTTAGGAATCATAGGTGTAAAATTATCCAAAACTACTTTAGAGAGTTGTTTAACATTTGAGAAAAGAGAGTTTACATCTCCTTTTAAAAAATCATGTACACAAGCATCTGTATGTTTTACAAATTGATTCTTTAACATGTTTCTGAAACCTTCTTGTTTCATTTTTTCCATAAAGATATGCACCATAGGAGCTGTTTCTCCAACAATACCTGTGTCCAACAAAAACACCGCACCTTTTCCATCTATGGTTTGAGAAGGTATGTTTGCACTTTCTATATCTTCAGTGCTATTGATGAGTATAGGTAAGCTTAAATAACTGTTTAATGGATCAAGACCAGAAGATTTACCATGAAAGAAAGATTCCATAGCAGCAAATATGTTCTTTAAAGCCAATAGCTTTTCGCGGGTTAAATTTTCGAGTACAGTGATTTTTTGTGTAGCGTATTTATCATAAATAGCTGCTACTAAAGCGCCACTGCTTCCAACACCATATCCCTGAGGAATACTACTATCAAAATACATCCCTTGATTAATATCATTTTGTAATGCTTGTATATTGAAGGCGACAAGCTCAGGATTGTCTTGTTGAAGCTGTTTTAAATACCCAGCAAAGTGATTCAAACTCTCATTAGAACTTGTGGTAAGGTCTGTTAATTGAGTATCTGTTTTTAAGGCACCTTTAAAAAAATTGTAAGGGATAGAGAGTCCTTTTGAGTCTTTGATAATACCATACTCTCCGAAGAGTAATATTTTTGAATAAAAAAGAGGACCTTTCATAAATACTTGTGTTATACCATTAAAGGTACATAATAAATACAAAGATACTCTAAAAGAGCAAATATATTGTTATGAAAATACTAAAAACAAAAGCAAAAACACACTACAGCTGTTAGTTTACAAGATATAAAAAAACACTACATTATAGAGGCACCCATACCTACAACATCATCAATATAAGTACCGTCTTTACAGTACTTAGAAAGCTGGTTTTTAATAAAGTGTTGCACCTCTTTTTTTTCGATGGATGGATATAACACATGTACATTAGCGCCTGCATCTAAAGTGAAACATACCTTGCTATTTGTTGTTTTTCTGTAGTTCCAGATACAATCAAGAATCTCTAGAGTGTTTGGTTTCATTAAAATAAAATAAGGAGAACTGGCCATCATCATAGCGTGTAACTGCAACGCTTCACTCTCTACAAGGGCAATAAAAGAATCTAAATCACCAGATTCAAAAATAGAAACAAGTTGCTCTAAATTGCTATTTGCTTTTTCAAAACGCTGAGTGGCATAGGGATTATTGTGCATCAAATCATGACCCACAGTACTACTTACCTGCTTCTGTGCTTTATCAACTAATAAAATAGTATCATGATACTTACTGAAATTTTCATGTACTTTATAAGGATATGGAGTCCCAAAAAGGTTGCTACTACCCTTTATCTTTGGGTGTGCACCCCAAACAACTAGAGGGCCATTAATACTTCTTGCGGCACTTCCCGAACCTAAACGGGCAAGAAAAGATGCTTTTTGTAACTGGTACTCTTTGTTTTGTATTGATGTGGTATTGGTTTTGTTTAGTTTAGCCTCTAGGGCCACAAGACACATTGCTAGTGCACTCATTCCACTTGCAGAACTAGCTATACCACTGCTGTGAGGGAACGTGTTTTGTGTTTTAATTACAAAACGATACGCATCAATAAAAGGAATGTACTGCGCTACACGTTGAAAAAATTTATGGATTTTAGGTTCAAATCCTTCCTCCCGTACTCCATCGAGATAGACCTCAAACTCAAACCCACCTTTGGTCTTTTTTTCATAGTGCAACGTTGTTTCACTTCTACACTTACTTAGTGTGAAACTTACAGAAGCATTTTGAGGAAGTTGCTCGCCGTACTTTCCCCAGTATTTCACCAAAGCTATGTTACTTGGTGATTGATAAGACACACTTGCGTTTTCAGCAATTTCTGTATAAGGCTGTGGAATAAAATCTTGAATGGTCATATATGGGCCGTAAATTAGTGGGCAAAAGTTTAAACCGTAAAGATACGCAAATAGCCTTCTTTTAAAAATGAAGACTTACTAATGAGCCAAAGAATTTTAAACCTAGAACAAATACCACTTTCAAAAAAGAAGAAATAGCAATGCTTGTCTAGTGCTTTAACTCTTTAGAAATTGCCTTTGACACAATATAAGCGCTCGTCCAAGCATTTTGAAAGTTAAAGCCTCCTGTGATGGCATCAACATTAATAACCTCTCCAGCAAAATATAAATTAGGATGTATCTTACTCTCAAATGTTTTAAAATTAACCTCCTCCAAAGCGACACCTCCAGCTGTAACAAACTCTTCTTTAAAGGTGCTTTTACCGGATACCTCAAAATAAGATTGTGTAAGCTGCTGGGCAAGGTTTTGAAGTTTGTTTTTAGGAATATCTGCCCAAATCTCTGTGGTGGTAATACCACTTGTTTTTACAATACTTTGCCACAACCGTTTTGGAACATCAAATTTTGGATACTTGGCTATGGTTTGCTTTGGATTTTTTAATTTGAGTTGTAACAAAT
>CAJXUG010000048.1:0-11667 GCA_913060785.1 uncultured Flavobacteriaceae bacterium
CATATTATTAATGCAATAATACAACAATAAATTAAACTCTTACCTACAATTTTTAAAAAGAAACCTTATTTTTGAGCTGTAAACAAAGACTATTTTTCATGTTACAACGCATACAAACTATATATCTTATCCTTGCCACTTTTGTGATGGCGGGTTTATATATTTGGTTTCCTGTGGTAACTAGCACAGATGGAGTTGTTCTTATTAGTAATCAAGAACCGCTGGTTTTCGGATTAATATTCATTTGTATTGCTTTAACTATTATTGCTGTTTTAACTTTTAAAAAACGACAGACACAATTTGTGTTGAATCGTTTAAATATCATATTAAACTTTGTATTACTGGGAGTTTTCGTTTATAGGTCACTAAGTGTACCTGGAGAGACTTTGGTCTCACAGAAGGGTATTGGGGTGTTACTTCCTATCATTTCTATCGTTTTTTTAGCGATGGCCAATAAAGCCATCAAAAAGGATGAAGATCTCGTAAAATCTGTAGACCGTTTACGTTAACACAAGCTTAGTATTATTAGTGCGAGACCTCAAAGTATGCCAACTTTGAGGTCTTTTTTTATCGTTTTAGTTCAATAACCTCTAGATTTTTGATGTTACTTTCATCAATCTCAAACCTAAGCATGGTTCTAACTTTATGAAAACCATGTTTGCCAATTGCTCCAGGATTCATGTGTAATAATCCCGTTTTCTTACATCGCATTACTTTTAAAATGTGAGAATGACCTGTAATAAATAAGGTAGGTGGGTTGGCATAAATACTCGCTCTAATTCTTTGGTTGTATCTTCCGGGATATCCGCCAATATGGGTTATGTATACCGCAACCTGTTCACACATAAAATGTAAGTCTAGCTCAAAAGTAGCTCTGGCCTTGGAGTCATCAATATTTCCATACACAGCTCGCAAAGGTGTTAAAGCGGCAATGGCATCTGTTACCTTTAAATCACCAATATCTCCAGCATGCCATACCTGGTCTGCCTGTTTTACATATTTTAACATGGTGTCATCTATATGACTATGGGTATCGCTAAGTAGCAGTATTTTAGTCACGCTTGGTAGGGTTTTAAAAGTCAAAAATACGCTTAATCATTTAAGATATTAGTATTACTAAGACAAGATGATTAACAAAATTATCAACCCACAAGGTATTTACTTTTCTCTAAAGTGTACCTTTGTAAAAAAAAACCATTGTGCGGTACTTTATAGAAATAGCTTACAACGGAACTAGTTATTGTGGTTGGCAAAGACAGCCCAACGCACTGAGTGTGCAGCAAGTTTTAGAAGAGGCTATGTCTGTTTTTTTAAGAACACCTATAACTGTTTTTGCTGCTGGAAGAACCGATGCAGGAGTGCATGCAAAACAACTCTTTGCGCATTTTGATTTTCCCGAACTTGAAAATATTTCTGAGACACTTTATAGAATCAATGCTCTTTTGCCAAGCGATATTTCTGTAGCTAGTATTTCTAGAGTTAGAGAAGATGCGCATGCTCGTTTTAACGCCACAGCGCGCTCTTATGAGTACCATATAGAACTTTCCAAAAACCCATTTACAACTACCCTGGCGCACCAAATACACAAAAAACCCGACCTACAATTAATGAACAAGGCTGCTAGCATGCTTTTAGGGCGTCAAGATTTCCAGTGTTTTTCTAGGTCTAACACAGAGGTTAACACCTTTTTTTGTGATATTACAATAGCGCATTGGGAATTGCAAGGGAGCACTTTGTTATTTGCTATTACTGCAGATCGTTTTTTAAGAAATATGGTGCGTGCCATAGTTGGTACGCTACTAGATGTTGGTTTTGAAAAAACCAGCCTTGAGGAGCTTTCTAGTATTATAAATTCAAAAGATAGGAGTAATGCTGGGTCTTCTGCACCTGCCCGGGGTTTATATTTAACCAAGGTGTCATACCCTCAAGATGTATTCATAAGTTAATATCTTTACACGCTATATGGCATCAGCAAATGCATTTGATTTTAAGTTATTTAAGCGGTTATTGGAATTTACCAAGCCATACCGTTTGGTTTTTTATTTTGTTGCCTTTACAGCTCTTATTTTATCTGGACTGGCAATTTTAAGACCTTATTTTTTAGAGCGCGCCATAGATGAGTCTATAATACCTCGAGATCCTTCAGGGCTTATTTACTTTATTGTAATTATGATAGGGGTACTGGTATTGGAAGTAATATTTCAATTCTCTTTTATTTTTTATGCCAATTGGCTAGGCCAGCACATTATAAAAGACTTACGCATTAGTTTGTTTGGCTTAATGATGCGTTTTAAAATGAAATATTTTGACACCAGTTCTGTGGGTAGGCTCACCACTCGTGCTGTAAATGATATAGAAACCATATCTAGTATTTTTAGTCAAGGGCTATTTATGATCATTGCAGATTTACTAAAAATGGCTGCTATTGCAACCTTTATGTTTTATCAAAGTTGGCGATTATCACTCATTGTATTTGTTATTTTACCTCTTATACTTATCGCTACACGTATTTTTCAACGCGCAATGAAAGTAGCTTTTGAAGAAGTGCGGGCACAGGTGGCTAATTTAAATTCTTTTGTACAAGAGCGTATCACTGGAATGAAAATTGTTCAGGTTTTTGCAAGAGAGCAAACAGAGTACAAACAGTTTTTTGCTGTTAATGAAAAACACAAAAAAGCCTGGATTAAAACCGTATGGTATAACTCCATATTTTTTCCTATTGCAGAGATGGCCTCTTCTGTTGCCATTGGTTTGCTGGTTTGGTTTGGAGGTTTAAATGCTGCTTCAAACGGCGTGATTACCCTAGGTTTGGTTGTTGCATTTATAGAGCTAGCTCAAATGCTATTTAGGCCACTGCGTCAAATAGCAGATAAGTTTAACACACTACAAATGGGTATGGTTGCTGCAAAGCGTGTTTTTGAAATATTAGACACTAAAGCGCACATCGCCAACCAGGGTACCCGGGTGCTTACAAATACCAAAGGCGCTATCGTTTTTAAAAATGTTTGTTTCTCTTATGTGGAAGGGGAGCAGGTAATAAACGATATTTCTTTTACCGTACAACCTGGAGAAACCATCGCAATTGTGGGGGCAACCGGTGCTGGTAAATCTACCATCATCAATCTTCTCAATCGTTTTTATGAAATTAACAGCGGTACTATTTTTATAGATGGTGTATCAATTAAGGACTATACGTTGGAATCTTTAAGAGATCAAATAGGGGTTGTATTACAAGATGTGTTTCTTTTTGCAGATACCATACACAACAATATTAGTTTAAATAATAAGGATATTACTGCACAAGAAATACAACAGGCAGCAACTCAAATTGGCGTGTCAAAGTTTATAGACTCCTTGCCAGGGAAATTTCAGTACAATGTAAAAGAGCGGGGTGTGATGCTGTCTTCTGGCCAGCGGCAACTCATTGCTTTTTTGCGTGCATATGTAAGTAATCCTGGTATTTTGATTTTAGATGAGGCAACCTCTTCTGTAGATTCATACTCTGAACAGATGATACAAACAGCCACAGATACCATAACCAAAGACAGAACTTCTATTGTCATTGCCCATAGACTAGCTACCATTAAAAAAGCGGATAAGATATTGGTAATGGACGCTGGTAAAATTGTAGAATCTGGCACCCATAAAGAGCTGTTAGATCTAGATGGTTATTACCGAACCCTTTATAAAGTCCAGTTCTCTGCAGAGAAAAACCGGGAAAATTAACTTAAATCTTTGTGGATTATTTCAGTGAGCTGCTCTAGGGTTTCATAGAGCACGAAATCACCATCTTTAAGATAAGAAATCTGTCCATTCTCTTCGCTCACTACAAGACAAACAGCATCACTTTTTTCACTCACACCAACAGCTGCTCTATGACGCAGGCCAAAACGCAGTGGTATTTTTTTATCATCAGAGACAGGGAGTATCACACGTGTTGCGGTGATGGTATTACCTTCTATAAGCATAGCGCCGTCATGTAATGGACTGTTTTTGTAAAAGATACTCTCCAAAATGGGCTGGTTTACCGCCACACTCATAGCATCTCCACTAGATTTTACAAACTCTAAACTATTGTTTCTTTTTATAACAATAAGGGCTCCGGTTTTACTTTGGCTCATATTTCTGCAAGCAGCAATAACGGGTTCTATGTCTGTGGTTGCAATGGTATCTGTAGATATAGACTTAAATTGTCTAAAAATACGATTGGCCTTAAAATTGGTAGAACCAAGCATTAACAAAAACTTTCTTATTTCTTGCTGGAATACAACAATTAAAGCAAACATACCTACACCCAAAAATCCTCCAAGAATTTTACTTAGCAATTCCATTTCTAATAAATCTGTAAGCCACCATATTCCATAGATGATCACAATACCAATAAATATATTTATGGCAACGGTACCTTTTACTAGCCTATATAAGTAATATAGCAGAGCGGCCACAAGTACAATGTCTATGGCGTCAATGATTCTAAAGTCTGTTAATTCGAAAAAATCCAAATAATTTTGTTTTAAAGGTCTGTAAATGTAGGATTAAATTTTTAGTTACTCATAGATGTGTTAAGTTGCTTAAATAACGTGACACACTCTTTGGCCGGCTTTACATCATGAACTCTTAGTATACGCGCCCCTTTTTGCAAGGCTACCATATGGAGCGCCGTAGTTCCGTTAAGGGCCTGTTTGGCTGAAATATCTAGTGTTTTGTACACCATTGATTTTCTTGAAACACCCGCTAGTATTGGAAGTTGTAAGGTTTCAAAAAGCTCTAAATGATTAAGTAGCTCAAAGTTTTGATCTGTGTTTTTTGCAAATCCAAATCCTGGATCTACAATAATGTCGTTTATATTAAGGGCTCTAGCTGCTGCTATTCTTTCAGAAAAATAAAAGAGTACTTCTTTAGTAATGTTTTGATACTCTGTAAGGGATTTCATGGTTTGAGCAGTACCCCGCATGTGCATCATTATGTAGGGAATTTGAAGAGCTCCAATGTTCTCTAACATCTTGGAGTCTAATTTCCCGGCGCTAATATCATTCACCATACAAGCTCCTGCTTTTACAGCCTGTTTTGCAACCTCACTCCTAAAGGTGTCAATGCTAATGAGTGCCTCTGGAAATTGTTTGATAATGGCTTCTATGGCTGGAACCACACGATTTATTTCTTGCTTTTCTGTAATATCTGTAGCCCCAGGTCTTGAGCTGTAACCTCCCACGTCAAGAAATGTTGCTCCCTGCTCAATCATTTTTGAGGCCTGTTTAATAATTTGAGTTTCTGTGGTGGTAGCCCCACCGTCATAAAAGCTATCTGGGGTTATATTAATTATACCCATCACCCTTGGCTCAGCCAAGTCAATTAATGTACCTTTACAGTTGATTGTTTGCAATTTTTTATTTTGATTTATTTACCCGAAATTTACGCAAAATCTTACACATAATATGGCAGATACTTCCAAAGAATATAATGAGGTTATAGATACTTGTAGATCGCTCTTTCAAAAAAAAATGAAAGACTACGGTAGCGCTTGGCGAATTTTAAGACTACCCTCATTGACAGATCAAATTTTTATAAAAGCCCAACGCATTCGTGGTTTACAACAAAATAAACAGCAGCGCGTAGACGAGGGGCAAGTAAGCGAGTTTATAGGAATTATAAACTACTGCATTATGGCACTTGTACAACTAGAAAAAGGAGTGGTAGAACAACCAGATATTGTATTAGAAGAAGCCTTAGAGCTGTACGATCAAAAAATAGCTGCCACCAAACAGCTCATGATGGATAAAAACCATGATTACGGCGAGGCCTGGAGAGACATGCGGGTTACCAGCCTAACAGATTTAATTATTCAAAAATTATTACGGGTTAAACAAATTGAAGACAATCAAGGAAAAACACTAGTGAGTGAAGGTATAGACGCTAATTACCAAGACATGATTAATTATGCAGTTTTTGCAATGATTCATCTAGAGGATTAAGGCAGCCTCTTACCAGCTTGCCCCGCCTTTA
The DNA here is from genome assembly GCA_913060785.1 of uncultured Flavobacteriaceae bacterium. Classification (GTDB taxonomy): domain Bacteria; phylum Bacteroidota; class Bacteroidia; order Flavobacteriales; family Flavobacteriaceae; genus Patiriisocius. Next base: position 6,004 of record CAJXUG010000048.1, read on the forward strand.
AAAAGAAGTAGTATCTAAATTGTAAGTGTATGAAAGTATTAGTAGGAGTTTCAAGAATATTTGTAGGGGTTTTATTTATTATAAGTGGTTTAATTAAATTAAACGACCCTGTTGGTTTTTCTTTTAAACTTGGAGATTATTTTGCTCCAGAGGTATTAAACCTTCCTTTTTTAGAACCATATGCACTAGTTATTGCAGTTTTGGTTGTCATCCTTGAGGTACTGTTGGGTGTGATGCTCATTGTGGGATATGCCAAAAAATTCACGCTATGGAGTTTGCTTCTCATGATTGTGTTTTTCACTTTCCTTACTTTTTATTCTGCATATTTTAATAAAGTTACAGATTGTGGTTGTTTTGGTGATGCGCTCAAACTTACTCCCTGGGAATCATTTTCTAAGGATGTTGTACTGCTTGTATTAATACTAGTTTTATATAAAGGAAGTAGGTATATACAGCCTTTTTTCTCAAAAGGGGTGAGGAGTATTACTGTTTTTATATCCTTGATATTATGTTTGTGGTTAGGACTTCATGTATTGGAGCATCTGCCAGTGATAGACTTTAGAGCCTACAAAGTAGGAACAAACATAACCAAGGGCATGCAAACACCTGCAGATGCACCTAGAGCAGTATATCAATACAAGTGGAGCTTTGATGTAAATGGCCAGCAAAAAACAGTTACAAACAGGGGAGAGGATCCCAAAATAGATGGCACATTACTTGGCGTTGAGACAAGTGTACTTCAAAAAGGGTACGAGCCACCTATTCATGATTTTAGTATAGAGCGTGACGGCATAGATTATACCACCCAAATGCTAGAAGAAGACAATCTTTTGGTTGTCATTGCTTACAACCTTGATGTAGCACAAAACGATGGTTTTGTAGCCATTAAAAAAGTTACAGATAAAGCCATTGAAAAAGGATATACCGTTATTGGTATCTCTGCGTCATCTACCCCAGAGACAGAGAAAATTGCAGCCAAATACGATCTCGATTTTAAATTCTATTTCTGTGACATGACTGCCCTAAAAACCATTATTAGAAGTAATCCGAGTATCATGAGCCTTGAAAAAGGAACCATTTTACAAAAGTTACATTTTAATGATGTTGATCAATTAAAACTCAAAGCATTAAAAAATACTTCTTTGACTAATGATATTCCAGTTAAAACTTTAGATAGTATAAACTAATACCTCGTGATAAAATATACATTTAAAAAAATAGGATATGCAACCCTCACGCTCTTTGGCGTAGTATCTGTGATTTTTATGTTATTTAACATGCTACCTGATGACCCAGCCAAAATGATGCTAGGTCAAAATCAAAATAAAGAGCAAATCGCTGCGGTGCAAAAAAAATACGGCCTTGATAAACCTATTTTCACCCAGTATTTGTTATACATCAATGACCTTTCGCCTATATCATACCATAGCAATAAAGCTTCAGATTATACCTTTTTAGCTCCCAAAAAATACAGTGCTCTACATCTGTTTACCACAGGTGGCGGAAGTGTTGTAGTAAAGTTTCCCTATTTAAGAGAGTCTTTTCAAAAGAGCGGAAAAAAGGTGAGTGCCGTTATTGCGCAAACCTTGCCTAATACTGTTGTGTTGGCTGTAAGTTCTATAGTGATAGCAATGTTGTTAGGGGTGTTTTTGGGTATTGTGTCTGTACTTTATAAAAATCGTTGGCTAGACAAAGCTATTCAACTAATAAGCACTTTAGGGATGAGTGTTCCTTCTTTTTTTAGTGCTATTTTATTTGCTTGGGTATTTGGGTTTGTGCTGCACAGATACACGGGGCTTCAAATGACAGGCAGTTTGTATGAGGTTGATGATTTTGGAAATGGTACCTACATACAATGGAAAAACCTAATATTACCTGCTATTGTTTTAGGTATTAGACCTCTTGCGGTGGTTAGTCAATTAATGCGCAATTCTTTACTAGAGGTATTAAACCAAGATTATATTACAACGGCCAAAGCAAAAGGGCTCACTCAAACAGCAGTAATTGGAAGGCATGCTTTAAAAAATTCTTTAAACCCTGTTGTGACTGCTATTTCTGGGTGGTTTGCCTCTATGCTTGCGGGTGCTGTTTTTGTAGAGTTTATTTTTGGTTGGAATGGCATAGGTAAAGAAATAGTAGACGCGTTAAATAAAAGTGATCTTCCTGTTATTATGGGAACGGTTATTGTTATTGCCAGTTTGTTTATAGTAATCAATATCTTTGTAGATATTCTATACGGATGGCTTGACCCAAAAATTAGAGCCTAAAAAACAAAACAATGAAATATATAGCAGTATTGCTTTTCTTATTTTTTTCTAGTTGCTCTAAGGGGCAAGATCTTGTAGAGTTCCCTGAAAAGGCACTGGCAGATGTCTTTGTGTCTATAGATGGAGTGCAAACTAGTTTTGGAAGTGTTCTAGAAACCCACAAGAGAGAAACTATTTTTGTTGACATATGGGCAGCCTGGTGTAGAGATTGTATAAAGTCTATGCCGCAGTTAAAGAAATTACAAGAAGATTTTCCAAAAACAACTTTTCTTTTTTTATCACTAGATAAAGGTATTGATAGCTGGAAAAAAGGAATTAAAAAATACAACCTCGAAGGAGAACATTATTTTATGTCATCTGGTTGGAAAGGTCCTTTTGCCACCGCCATAGATTTGGATTGGATACCAAGGTATATGGTTATTGATACAACAGGTAAAATTTCACTCTACAGAGCGATTGCCATAGATGATTATAGAATACAAGAGGCATTAAAAAACAATTAGTAAAACAAATACTGAATTATGAGAAGAAATATAGTAGCAGGAAACTGGAAAATGAATTGTGACATCTCACAAACCTATCACCTTTTAGACGCTTTAAAAGAACAAGACATCTCAGATGATGTCTCTGTTGTTGTAGCGCCACCCTTTACAAATTTACAAAGTGCTAATCAAGCCCTTTTGGATACAGAGATTTTAGTGGCAGCTCAAAACATGCATCAAGAGGCTACAGGGGCATATACAGGAGAGGTTTCTGCGGCTATGCTTAAGAGTGTTGGCGTTGAGGTTGTTATTTTAGGACATAGTGAGCGTCGTGCTATTTTTGGTGAAACAAATGCGCTTCTTGCAGCCAAAGTAAACACTGCTCTAGAAAATGAGATGACTATTATCTTTTGTTTTGGGGAAGAACTCTCTGACAGAAAAGCAGGAAACCATTTTGATGTTGTTAGACAACAATTACAAGAAGGGATTTTCCATATAGAAAAAGAAAACTGGAACAATGTAATACTTGCCTATGAGCCTGTATGGGCAATAGGAACTGGAGAGACTGCTACCCCAGACCAAGCCCAAGAAATGCATCATTTTATAAGAAATACCTTATCTGAGGTTTTTGACACAGATGTTTCTCAAGATGTTTCTATACTCTACGGTGGTAGTGTAAAGCCTGGCAATGCTAAAGAGATATTTGGTAAAGAAGATGTTGACGGAGGCCTTATTGGAGGCGCGGCGCTAAATGCTACAGATTTTACGGCTATTATTAATGCTTTTGAGTAGGTTTTAAAACCATCCAATTTTTATAGTATGGCTATATATATAGAGTATGATTTTACAGTATCACCACTGCAGCCAGGTACAGAAATTTTAATTGCTCAGCTTGGTTATGCCGGGTTTGAGAGTTTTGTTGAAAATCAAACTGGTGTTTTGGCGTATATTCAAAAACAGGAGTGTGGCCCGGCTATATTAGAAGACATTCAGGTGTTGGGCTCTCCAGAATTTGAAATAACATTTCAAAGAAAAGAGATTGCACAAATAAATTGGAATGCAGCTTGGGAACAAAATTTTGATCCTATTGTTGTAGACGATACCTGCGCTGTTCGAGCTCCTTTTCATGCTCCCTATAACTGCGCCTATGAAATAATCATAGAGCCTAAAATGTCTTTCGGGACGGGGCACCATGAAACCACCTTTATGATGATGCAGCACATTCTTGAGAATGATTTTCAAGGAAAAACTGTGTTGGATATGGGATGTGGGACAGCAGTGTTGGCTATACTAGCTGAAAAAAGAGGAGCAACGAAGCTAGATGCTATAGATATTGATCCTTGGTGTGTAGAAAATAGCCAGGAGAACATCTCTAGAAATAAGTGTAATTTTATTACTGTTTCTTTAGGGGATGCCACAAAAATACCCAAAGATAAATACCACACTGTAATAGCCAATATTAATAGAAATATACTACTTAATGATATGGGTGTCTATAAAGAGAGTTTACTTGCTGGGGGTACTTTGTTTTTGAGTGGGTTTTATACCCAAGATTTACCTATTATAAAACAGGCCTGCAGCAAATTAGGTTTTACATTTGTTGGAAACAAAGAGCGTAACAATTGGGTAGGGGCAAAGTTTACTCTTTAAGGATTGATTGTATTATTTGAATTTACTTTTTAATTGTGATAAACACTAAAGAAAAAATACAAGAGGAGTTTGATACCCTGGAGCAAGAAGCCACAGAGCACCAAATTATCTTGTTTAACGATGAGGTAAACACCTTTGATCATGTTATAGAGATGCTTATACATGCTTGTGATCATACCCCTGAGCAGGCAGAGCAATGTTCTTTGATTGTTCATTACAAAGGTAAGTGTGGCGTTAAAACAGGTCCTTATAAGGAGCTTGAAAAGCGATGCAGTATCTTGCTTGAAGCTGGTCTTAGCGCAGAAATTCAATAATAAGGTGTAGCTACTCTTAATTCTGAATTTCGTGCCTTTGTCTTAGATTGTTAAAAGTATGTTTGTTTGCAGTTTGCAGGGATGATGTGCAAGTTTAAAATAAATACCAAATCACCAATTTTTTATATAAAATACTGGCATTGGTTTATTCTATTTTTCTATATTTGCACCCCGAAACAAATCATTTTATTGTTTCAAAACGGCCTCGTGGCGCAACTGAATAGCGCACTTGATTACGGCTCAAGAGGTTACAAGTTTGAATCTTGTCGAGGTCACCACTATTTACAAGGGAATTGGAGAAATCTAGTTCCCTTTTTTATTTTGTGTACATTTACATAAACACCTTACTATGAAAACGATACTATTTTTACTCTCATTTTTATGCTTAACCAGCATTGGCTTTTCACAAAATGATACTATAGCTACTCAATTTACAACTACATATCGTATCATTAAAAACGATGATAGCGAATTAATTGGAAAAATCCTTAGCGAAGATGCACGTGAAATTCTAATATTAACCTCTGACAACAGAGAAATTTACATACCTCAACACGTTATAAAGAAAATGGAACTTGTGAATAGTTCTGATTTTGACAACCGTGGTACCTTTGTTGGAGAAGACAAATTTGCAACAAGATATTTTTTCACCACTAATGGATTACCTGTTAAAAAAGGTGAAAACTACGTGCAATGGAATTTATATGGTCCAGATTTTCAATTTAGTTTGGGCAATAATATTGGCGTTGGTGTAATGACTTCATGGGTAGGAATACCAATTATCGGAACAATAAAGAAAAGCTGGGAACTTGGAGAGAACACACAATTTGCTGTAGGTGGCCTACTAGGTACTGGTTCATGGTCAAATCCAGAATTTGGTTTAGCTTTACCTTTTGCTTCATTATCATATGGAAACAGAAGATCAAACATTGCCTTCTCTGCAGGTTATGG
>CAJXUG010000049.1:0-11647 GCA_913060785.1 uncultured Flavobacteriaceae bacterium
GAGATTTCTGCCTGTCTCGTGGGCTCGGAGATGTGTATAAGAGACAGGTCATGCAGTGGCAAAACATGATTCCGTTGTTAGATAATTCACTATCTCAGGCACACAGCTCAAAAGAAGGTTCACTTCTTTTGGTAGGGGATGTAAAACAAGCAATTTATAGATGGAGGGGAGGTAACCCAGAACAGTTTTTATCACTCATCCATGAAAAATCTGCTTTTGACACGGTACGTCCTGTGATAGAAAACCTACCTAAAAATTACCGTAGTTTAAAAGAGATTATTAACTTTAATAACGGCTTTTTCACTTACGCTTCCCAATTCTTAGAAGATCCATTACATAAAAAATTATATATAGATGGCAACAGGCAAGAGGTAAATCAAAAAGCAGAAGGGTACATCCATCTAGAATTTATTGATGCCAAAAACAAGGAAGAACAAAACCAACAATACGCAGAAAAAACCCTTGCCATTGTCAAGCAACTAAACCAACAAGGGTTTGCTTACAGTGATATTTGCGTGCTAACCCGTAAGAAAGATGATGGGGTGTTTCTAAGCACATATCTTATGGAGCATGAAATAGGCGTGATCTCCTCAGAGACCTTATTGCTTGAAAACGCTGGGGTAGTTACATGTATTTTTAATACCATTTTACTAAGTGTACAACCCACAGACACACAAACCAAAATACGTGTGCTAGATTTCTTGCACGCCCATTTTAAAATAGCCATAGAAAAGCATTCCTTTTTCACTTCGTTTCTAGAAAAAGGGGCCTTGTTTTCTCAGACATTAAAAAAATATGACATTGATTTTGATCTTTTACAAGTAGCGCAAAAATCATTATATCAGGGCGCTGAGTATATTATAAAACAATTTGGCTTAGACAAAATTGCAGACGCGTATTTGTATGGTTTTATGGACCTTATTTTTGAATACCAACAAAAACCTCAAGCAGACACTTTAGGCTTTTTAGATTTTTGGGAAACAAAAAGGCAAACGGCCTCTATTGCCTCTGGAGAAAATACCAATGGCGTCCAGTTTATGACTATTCATAAGGCCAAAGGGCTTGAGTTTCCGGCCGTTATATTTCCATACGCCTCCATAGAACTATACAATGAGTTGGAGCCTAAAACTTGGATTTCTGTTCCAGAGACTTGGAGTCAAAACTTTGAACACACACTTATTAATTACAACAAAAACATTGCTGAGTTCAACGATCAAGGCGCGGCTATTCATACAAAAAGAAGGCAAACCATAGCCTTAGACAATTACAATTTATTGTATGTAACACTTACGCGCGCCGTAGAACAGTTATACATTATAACCCTGGCACCTAAAGAAGTTAAAGATACCCTCAAAAATTTCCAGCAACTCTTTGCTGGATTCCTAAAACATCAAGGGCTATGGGATGAAAACAAAAAGGTGTATACCTTCGGAAATTTCAGCCCACAAACTCATGGAAAAAACAAACAGAGCATTACTACTGTTTCACCCAAATTTATTACCAGCACACCCCAAGAGCACAATTTACATATCATAAATAATAAGGGCATTGCTAGGTCTGCAAAAATCAAAGAGGCTATTGTAGAAGGAAATCTTTTTCATGATACCATGGAAGAAATAAAATACCACGGCGATCAGGATTTTGTTTTCCAGAAATTAAGGCGTCTAGCTACTATCTCAGAGGAAAAAATTGCCGCCCTACAACTAGAGGTGCAAACCGTAATCAAAGACCCGGCCTTGCAACATTTATTTGAAAATGACGCCCAAGTGTTTAATGAACGAGATATTATCACTAGGCAAGGATACACCCTAAGGCCTGATAGATTAAACTTTCATCCTCAAACAAATTCGGTAACTATTGTAGATTACAAAACAGGAACTCCTAGTTATGAACACGAAGATCAAATTAATGGCTATGCTACCGCCCTGGTGGAGATGGGCTACACCATTAAAGATAAAATTTTGGTCTATACAAATCAAACAATACTAATAAATAAAATTTAACTTTGCTTTTTTAAAATCATAGTAAACCACACACATGTACGGAAACATTAAAGAGCATTTACAAAAGGAAATACAGGATATAAAAGACAATGGTCTTTTTAAAACAGAGCGAATTATTACCTCGCCTCAAGGTTCAGAAATAACTATTAACACCGGAGAAACGGTGCTAAATTTTTGCTCAAATAATTACTTAGGGCTTTCTTCTCATCCAGAAGTTGTGCAAGCTGCAAAAGACGCCATGGATACACACGGTTTTGGAATGTCATCGGTTCGTTTTATTTGTGGCACCCAAGACATCCATAAAAAATTGGAATCTAAAATTGCAGATTTTTACGGCACCCAAGACACCATATTATACGCCGCTGCTTTTGATGCTAACGGAGGTGTTTTTGAACCTTTACTTGGTAAAGAAGATGCTATAATTAGTGATTCTCTAAACCATGCCTCTATTATTGACGGCGTGCGTTTGTGTAAAGCAGCCAGATACAGGTATGCAAATAACAACATGCAAGAGCTTGAGCAAAGACTTAAAGAGGCAAATGAAAATGGTGCTCGTTTTAAAATTATTGTAACAGATGGTGTCTTTTCTATGGATGGCGTTGTTGCATCTCTAGATAAAATCTGTGATTTAGCAGATGCCTATGATGCTCTTGTAATGATTGATGAGTGTCATGCAACTGGTTTTATTGGTGAAACAGGTAGGGGAACCCTTGAAGACAAAGGGGTTATGGGCCGTATCGATATTATTACCGGAACTTTAGGAAAAGCAATGGGTGGCGCCATGGGAGGATATACAACTGGTAAAAAAGAAGTTATTGAATTATTACGCCAACGTTCTCGTCCGTATTTATTTTCAAATTCATTGGCCCCTGCAATTGTAGGTGCCTCCATAAAGGTGTTTGAAATGCTCGAGAGTGACACCACTTTAAGAGATATTTTAGAGAATAACACGAATTACTTTAAAAAAGCAATGAAAAAAGCTGGTTTTGATATTGTAGAAGGTGACTCTGCAATTGTTCCTGTAATGTTGTATGATGCCAAGCTCTCACAGACCATGGCAAACATGTTATTGGAAGAAGGGATTTATGTGATAGGCTTCTTCTACCCAGTGGTACCAAAGGATAAGGCAAGAATTAGGGTGCAGTTATCTGCAGCGCATACCAAAGAACATCTTGACAAAGCTATTGGGGCTTTTATTAAAGTAGGCAGAAAACTAGAGGTTATATAGTCTCTAATGATATTTAAATACACAAAAACTCTTTGAAATTATTAAAATTTTAATAGATTTGTTTTTGTTAATAAACTTTAACAACTTACTTTTGCATTAAATAATACATATAACTAAACAAATAATTATGAAACATCTTAAAAGTATCTTAGTTGCTGCCCTTGTTCTATTAGTAACAGGCGTAACAAATGCTCAAGATAAAAACAATCCATGGGCTGTAGAGGTAGGTTTAAACGCTGTTGACACTTTCCCGGTAGGTCTTAGAGACGGACAATCAAATAAAGATGCCCAAAACGGGACTCTTTTTTCTGAATATTTTAATGTGAGAGATCATTATAACATTCTTCCATCTGTATCTAGAGTTGCAGTAGGGTACTACCTAGGAGACGGATTTACAATGGGCGCAGTAGGAACTGTGAACAAAATCGATAGACTAGGTCGTGTTGATATTGAAACCTTAACATACTATGGTTTTGATGGAGAAATTAAATATAGCTTCAGAGAAATGCTAGGAAATGGATGGGTTGATCCTTCTATTGGTATTGGTGGGGGTTACACTTGGCTTGGTGATGCTAGATTTGGTACCGCTAATGGTTTAGCTGGTGTTAAATTCTGGATGTCAGAATCTTTAGCAATAAACTTCCAATCTACCTACAAGCATTCTTTTGAAGATTACGGAGCTAAACACTTCCAACACTCTGTTGGTGTATTGTTTAAGTTTGGTGGAAAAGATACAGACGGAGATGGTGTGTATGATAACGATGATGCTTGTCCAGAAACTGCTGGTCTTGCACAATTTAATGGTTGTCCTGATACAGACCTTGATGGTGTAGAAGACAAAGAAGATACCTGTCCTAACACTCCAGGTCTTGCAGAATTTGCAGGATGTCCTGATACAGACGCCGATGGTATTGCAGATCCACAAGATGCTTGTCCTACTGTTGCAGGTCTTGCTTCTATGAATGGTTGTCCAGATGCAGATGGTGACGGAGTTACTGACGCAGATGATGCATGTGCAGATCAAGCTGGTGATAAAGCCAACAAAGGATGCCCATGGCCTGATGGAGATAACGATGGTGTTTTAGACAAAGATGATGAGTGCCCAACTGTAGTTGGAACTGTTGCCAACAAAGGATGTCCAGAAGTACCTCAATTAACTATTGAGATCATGAAAGACCTTAATGACATGTCAAAAACTATCTTGTTTGATATTGGAGAATCTACAGTACATGCAGATTCTTACGATACACTTCAAAACATGAAGGATATCATGAGTACATACACAGATGCTTCTTTTGTAATCACTGGTTACACAGACAACACTGGTAGTGATACTAAAAACCAAACACTTTCTGAAGAGAGAGCAATGGCTGTAAAAACATACTTAGAATCACTAGGACTTGCTGCAGGTAGATTATCTACAGAGGGTGCCTCAACTTCTAACCCAGTTGCTTCAAATAACACAAGAGCTGGTAGAAAACAAAACAGACGTGTAGAGATTTCTTCTAAAGAGTAATCTTCCACAAATAAATAATAGAAAACGCCTCCTTTTAAGGGGGCGTTTCTTATTTTTATAACATGCATACTTTTCTAGAAGAAACAATTCAGTACCTCACAAAAAAACACGGCTCTTTATCACAGCTCACTATTATTCTTCCAAGCAAAAGAGCGGGTGGTTTTCTATTAAATTATCTCAAAAATCAAGCACTTCAAACAAGTTTTGCTCCTAAAATCATTAGTATAGAAACATTTATTGAACATGTTTCTGACCTTCAGATTATTGACCCAACGGCGCTGTTGTTTAAAAGTTATGAAACCTATCTCAAACTAGATAGTATCCCAGAGAAAGAAAGTTTTGACACCTACAGCACGTGGGCTGCTACATTGCTAGGAGATTTCAACGAGATAGACCGTTACCTTCTAGATACTCACTCATTTTTTAATTACCTCAATGATATTCAAGATTTAAATCATTGGTATCTTAGAGACGATAAAACCCCGCTTATAGAAAAATACCTTGCTTTTTGGAATAGCCTCCATGAATTTTACAGGACTCTAAAAGACAGCTTATTAAAAGACCACCTAGGCTACCAAGGGCTTGTGTATAGAAAAGCTGCTCAGGACATCTCTCATTACATGGAGGCCAACCAAACAACAAAGCATGTTTTTATAGGTTTTAACGCACTTAATACCGCAGAGCAGAATATACTCCAAGAACTTCTAGAACTTGACCACAACGAGGTTATTTGGGACACAGACAGTTATTTCTTTGAAGACACAACTCACAGCGCATCATTGTTTTTAAGAGGGTACAAAAATAATTGGAAGCACTACCAAAAAAACCCATTCACCAACATTGCTAGTAATTTTATAAAACCCAAGACATTTTCTTTTGTTGGGGTTCAAAAAAATATAGGACAAGTTAAATATGTAGGCAATCTATTGGCAACATACACCAAAGAACAACTGTCCCACACGGCTATTGTTTTGGCAGATGAAAACCTATTAGTGCCTTTGTTACATTCTCTCCCAGAAAATGTTGATCAGGTAAACATTACCATGGGTGTTGCCCTAAAAACGATGCCGTATGCTACTTTTTTTGAAATTCTATTTTCAGTAAAAGCAAAACCTGCCGCTAGTTATTACTATAAAGATGTACAATCTATTTTAAGCCACCCTTTTATTACCAATATCATGGCTAGCGCTGGCGTTATTTTGGCCCAGATTAAAAAGGAGAATATAACCCATAGCACCCAGGGGTATTTACTGTCAATTTCTGACTCAAAGGATCATGAAATTTTACAGTTGCTATTTCAAGACTGGGGCCTTGACAGCGGTGTGGCCATTACCTGTTGCAATAAATTACTAGCTATTGCAATCTCACATAATTTAAGTTCTATAGAAGAAGTTTCTGTATCCTATTTGCAAGAAATATTTTTGAAAATTGCCGCTCTTAATGATTCTTATAGCTATGTAACAACACTTAAAACAGTGCAACAGCTATACAGAGAACTCATAGCAAATACAACCCTAGATTTTAAAGGAGAGGCCTACCAAGGGCTTCAAATTATGGGGGTGCTAGAGTCAAGAGTTTTAGACTTTAAAAATGTAATAATGCTCTCTGTAAACGAAGGTACTTTACCCTCTGGAAAATCAAACAACTCTTTTATTACCTATGATTTAAAAAAGCAATACAACCTGCCAAGCTTTTCAGAGAAAGACGCAATATACACCTACCATTTCACTCACCTATTACAAAGAGTAGAAACGGCCACCCTACTATATAATACCCACACAGAGGGATTAAACACTGGGGAGAAAAGTAGATTTTTATTACAACTTGAAGTGGCCAAAGTGGCCAATCATACCATCACTCATACTACCGTGAGCCCAACGATAAGCATGGGCCAAAAAACATTAGCACGTATAGAGAAAACCCCGAAAATTTTAGAGCGTTTGCAAGAAATAGCCTCCAAGGGTTTTTCTCCGTCTTCTCTTACTAGTTATATTAGAAACCCTATAGATTTTTATTTCCAGAAGGTGTTGAAAATCCAAGAGCATCAAGAAGTAGAAGAAACTGTAGCGGCCAATACCCTAGGAACCATAGTGCATGACACCCTTGAGGAGTTGTATACTCCCTTTGTTTCTAAGGCATTATCGGTAGCTGCTTTAGAGAGTATTTATCCTAAAATTTCGGCAGAGATCACGGCACAGTTTACAAAAAGCTTTAAGGGCGGAGATTTCTCTACTGGTAAAAACCTGCTCATTTTTGAAGTTGCAAAAAAGTATGTTTCTAATTTTATTGATTTTGAAATCAAAGAGGTAAAGGCAGGCAATGAGATTATAATTAAAGCACTTGAGGCAGATTTAGGCATCAGCGTTGAGGTGCCGGGGCTTGATTTTCCGGTTCGTGTTGGCGGGAAGGTAGACCGCATAGACCACTACAACGGCCAGATGCGTATTATTGATTACAAAACAGGAAAAGTAGAGCAAAAAGATCTGGTAGTTTCGCACTGGGAAAAAATAAGGCAAGAATACTCCTTTAGCAAAGCGTTCCAGGTACTAACCTACGCGCTTATATACAATGATACAGCGCCAATTACCGAGGCATTTGGAGGCATTATTTCTTTTAAAAACTTGGGAAGTGGCTTTTTAAAATTTACAGAAAAAACAGACAAAAAAGACACGACCATCACTCAAGAAACACTGGTTTTATTTAAGGAGCAACTCGTTGCTCTAATTCAAGAAATATGTGATATAAGCATAGATTTTCAAGAAAAAGAGGTGTAGGTGCAGCGTATCAAAAATCAAATATTGGCCCCGTTACAGCCGGCACAAAAACCTATTGTGTATGACGCCTATTTTAAAAATGACGGCAAGGCTAAAGCAGTTGTAGTTTTTTGTCACGGCTATAAAGGTTTTAAAGATTGGGGTCCTTGGCATTTGGTTGCCCAGGCCTTTGCAAAGGCAGGGTTCTTTTTCCTGAAATTTAATTTCTCCCACAATGGCGGAACTGTACACCAGCCCATTGATTTTCCAGATGTAGAGGCTTTTGCGCAAAACAACTATACCAAGGAGCTTGATGATGTTGATAGGGTCTTAGATTTTATTTGCGCAGATTCTAACTATAGTAACCAGATAGATGTCTCAAAAATAAGCTTAATTGGCCACAGTAGAGGCGGGGGTATTGTACTTATTAAAGCCCAAGAAGATCCAAGGGTAAACAAGGTTGTTACCTGGGCAGGGGTGAGTGATTATAGGGCGCGTTTCCAAGAAAATACGCCAGGATTTTTAGCATTTAAAAAACAAGGCGTTTATTATGTGCAAAACGCCAGAACAAAGCAGCAGATGCCTCACTACTGGCAGTTTTACACCAATTTCATAGAAAACCAAAAGCGCCTTACCCTACAAAGAGCTGCGCAAGAGTTACAAAAACCACTGCTAGTGGTTCATGGAGATAAGGACACTACGGTGGGTATGCAAGAGGCCCAAAATTTGCACCAATGGAGTAGTTTTAGCGAGCTTTTTGTAGTCCCTGATGCAAACCATGTTTTTAATGCCAAACATCCTTACTCCAAGGCTAGTATGCCAAAGGCGCTTAGGGATGTTGTAGCAAAAACAGTTTTGTTTTTTAGCGCTTAAATGATGTTTTTTTGAGCCTTATAATAGCTGCTTTTAATCTGATTATTTATATTGCAATAAACACAATGAATTATGAGACACGTTTTTTATGTAATTATAGCCCTATTTATTTTCTCTTGTGAAACCGATGATAATGGTTGCCCTGGAGAACTTACATTAACCACGGATCTATTGGAGGCAGAGGTACGTTACACTGCAGTTTCAAATGTTGAAAACTGTCTAACATACAAAGATGCCCTTACCCAATATATTGATTGTTCATCCTTACTTGCAGATTTTGAGAGAGATATATATCGTGAAATTATTTCTTTTTTACCCTGTTCAGATAATGAAATCACACTTTCCTTAGAAGGAACTTGGAATTTAACATCCATTGTCAATGCAGGGGGCCCTGTAGATATAATCGCAACCTGTGCGAATGAAAATTACATCGTTGCAGCTGCAAGCTCTGGGACGGCATATTTTCATTTTAATGAAGATCAAAACGGCAATTCTGTACCTTGTTTTCTAGGTGACACAGATAATTTTACCTACACAAATTTCCCAGAGGGTTCAAGCCAATTTATATTAACCACAGAATCTGGGGAGACCCTAGCGGGGATATTGATAGAATTTGGGACTGAGTTATCTATAACCGATAATGATGACATTTTAACATTTACAAAGCAGTAAATCCTTTTAAAACCCTTACATAAATGTCAGGGTTTCCTTTTTAAAATTCTTCTTTAGAGCAGATATGTTGGCGCAACTGGCTAGCCCCCACAGACCATAAAAAAAGCAACACCGACAAGATGTTGCTTTTAAGTGGAGAATATCGGATTCGAACCGATGACCCTTTGACTGCCAGCCAAATGCTCTAGCCAACTGAGCTAATCCCCCTTTTTTATTTTTTTTACTCGTGCTCTTTTAATATAAGCAGCGGCTTTGTTGTAAAAAACTGCTCTTTTAAAATAACCTCGCTTTGGCGCAGTAACTTTTTAAAGAAGCCGCCCGTGTCTTTTCTTCTCAAAACACACAACATTTCTGGACTTAAGGCGTTAAAATGCTCTACAATACCTTGAAAAACCGTTGCGTTTTCTGTGGTGATATCTCTGCTCATCAAGGCTTTTAATTCCGGCTTAATTTTACGATCATTGCCCGATGTGTCTGGAGTAACTACCTGCAGTAAATCTAGCTTGGCATGAAACATATCTATAAGCGCCTTTAATGTTTGTGATGCCTTTGTGGTTTCTATCTTGGAGTTTTTAAATGCAAATAGTATGGTATCTATTTTCCTGAAAAGATAGTTTGGCGGCACAATTAAAAGCGGAATATCTGTTTGGCGTATTATTTTTGTGGTAACTTTTCCTAAATACACCTCATCTTTAATCTCAACACTTTGAGGAGACAGCACAATTAAATCTATTTTAAGACTCATTGAGAGCTGTGAAACCCCTTCAAAAATATCTCCGCTGATGGTCTTAGAGACTACTTGAACATCTTTGGTGCTTACATTTTCTAACACCTCTTTTAGAATAAGCTCTGTGGCGAGTGTTTTGATACAAGTAACATAAATGCGGGCATTGGTCATGGCAGCAAAGCTGGTTGCATACCTAAGATTGTTAATGCCATTTTCAATAGATCCAATAGGAACAAGAATATTTTTCATTTAATATTTTTATGACTGCAAAAGTACAATTAATATAGTAATTACAATGGTTTTTAGTGTTTTACAGCAACTATTGAGCAGAGAGCACTAGCAAAGGTTTTGAGGTATGAAACTCCTTTTTAAGTACCGCATTTTTGCCCCATAATTTTTTAAAGAAACCTTGCTTGCGTCTTACAACACAAAGCATGTCTGGGTTATGACTCTGGAAATGCTCTAACACTCCTTGAAATGTAGTAGCGTTTTCACTTTTGGTGTAAGATGTTTGTAGCTTTTGAAGTTTATTGCTCACACGCTGCATCTGTGGCGTACTCTCAGGGGTAGAAACATGCAGTAATTTTATTTCAGACCCAAAGTAAACCATGAATTTTTTTAACGGCTCTAACATGCTTTTATGTTTAAAGTTTCCGTCTTTAAAGGCCATTAAAATAGTTTCAGGACCCTTAAACATATCGCCCTCTGGCACAATAAGTACTGGAATGTTCGTGTTTTTAACCAAGTTGCCTGTGGTTTTTCCTAGATATACCTCTTCTCTAATACTATTAGATTTTGGAGAAAGCACCATAAGGTCTATAGAAACATGCTTGTTAAAACGCACAACTGTTTCTAAAACACTCCCTTTTACAGGATGGTCTATTACTGTAACTCCCTTTTTGTCTACTTTATCTAAGACCTCTTGCAGTCTGTTTTCACAATCTTCCTTGATAATAGCATTTACCTTGGCAAGACCTCCAACTTTAGAGAGTTCCCTAAAGGCAGAAAAAACATACACGTAGGCATCACAATGGTAGGCAAGATCTATTGCATATTGTAAATTACCTACAGCATTATCGTTGGATCCAATAGGCACTAATATATTTTTCATAGATTTAGGTATATTTAAAAAATGGGAACAAAATTACGTTATAAATATGATTAGAAAAGCCAAAGCATCAGAAATTGTTCAACTTATTTCTATTACCAAATTATGTGCTGCCCACATGATAGCAAATGACGTCTATCAATGGAATGAAAGCTACCCCAACATTACAGCCTTTGAGCAGGACTTTAATAGGGGAGAACTATATGTTTTATACGCCCAAAACACCTTAGCGGGCTGTATAACAATATCCAGTGTTAAAGACAGTGAATATGATGCCATTTCTTGGCTCACTCAAGATACAAAACACTATTATATCCATAGATTGGCGATCTCTCCGGCATTTCAAAAACAAGGCCACGCAAGAACCCTCATGGATTTTGCCGAATCTTTTGCAAAATCAAACGCGGCTGTATCTCTAAGACTAGACACTTTTAGCCAAAATAAACGCAACCAGCGTTTCTATGAAAATAGAGGCTATCAACCCCTTGGCAACATTTACTTTCCAAAACAAAGTCAGGACCCTTTTTATTGTTATGAGCTTATTTTATAATGTACTTTTACCCTCACAATGATTGACATTTCTTTTAAGCGCATCCAGCAGCTAGCCATACCAGCTATAATTGCAGGTATTGCAGAGCCCATATTATCTAGTACAGACGCTGCCGTGGTTGGTAATATCCCTGAGTTTGGTACAGAATCTTTAGCGGCCGTAGGTATTGTTGGCTGTCTCTTATACACATCTGACGCTGCCGACGAAGAGGATAGTG
>CAJXUG010000050.1:0-11644 GCA_913060785.1 uncultured Flavobacteriaceae bacterium
CTACACTATCCTCTTCGTCGGCAGCGTCAGATGTGTATAAGAGACAGAAATATAATAATGCAAATAAGTGTCAGCAGCAGTAAGGGACGCTCTTTAAGATACCTCATAGTGTTGTTTTTTCCAAATAAATATATTTCTGATATATATAATTAACCCTGCACAATGCCCTATAAATAATACAGGGTCTTCTCTTATAATTGCATAGCTTAAAATTAATCCAGCACCTACAACACTCATCCTCCAAAATCCAATGGGTAATTGAGAGCTTTTGTTTTTCTCAGAAGTAATCCATTGGTATACAAACCTAAGGGTAAAGGTTAACTGGGCTATAATGCCTAGGGTCAATAACCAAGAAGGTATGGCCTTGTTTTCAAAAAGCGTAACCATGTCATACTGGCCATTGTTGTAGCCGTAGATTACTATGATAACTGGAAACACTAATAAAAGCCACTGCAAGGCTTTTGGAGATTTTTGCCACTGCCCTTGTAATTGCAAGTTTCTAATATAGATATAGTAGGTGAGGGACTGCCCCAGCATAATAGCAAAGTCATCTCTAAGGTAGCCATACATAAATAATAAAAAGGAGGCAAGTAAACTTAACTTCCAAAATAGGGAGGGAGTAACAACTTTATTATTTTTTTCAGAAAGTATCCATTGCAAAAGCAACCGTCCAGAGAATAGCAGTTGTGCAGTAAAACCTATGGTGTAAATAACCCAATCACTCATCCTTTACTTGCAATGGTGTAGTTAATGTATTTTTTTTTCATCCACAGATATGCAAAACAATCTAGTAGTGGCCCAAGTAACCGGTTCCAGACACCAAATTTTGCTATGCCCGCTACTCTAGGGAAATGCCGAACCGGAATTTGAATAACCTTGCCTTCTTGCAGTAAAATCATGGCAGGTAAAAAACGATGTAAGCCCTTAAACATAGGGATGCGTTTTGCGTACTGTGTTTTAAGTACTTTTAAAGGGCATCCTGTATCATCCATGCCATCATTGGTAAACCCGCGGCGGATACTATTTGCAATGGTGGAAGACATGTTTTTAACAAAACTGTCTTTTCTATTTGCGCGCACACCTGTTACTAGTTCATAGGTGTCTGCATGTTCTAGAAGCTTGTTGAAGTCCTCGGGGCTTGTTTGTAAATCACTATCTATATATCCAACAAGATCTGTAGATACATGATCAAACCCAGCTTTAATAGCAGCGCTGAGGCCTTTATTGTTTTTAAAGGAGATATACCCAAAGGCTTCATTTCTATCACAAATAGCCTCAATCATAGCAAGAGATGTATCCAATGAACCGTCATTTACAAAAAGAATTGCTGTTTTTTTTGTAGCAATAGTGGTGTATGCCAACAGCTCTTTTTCAACACGGTTTAAATTATCTTCTTCATTGTATACAGGTACTATGATGGTAAAATCGTACATATTGTTTTACTAAGATGTTTCTACAAAAGTATTGTTTTTTAAAAGAACCTTGCTAAGATACAATTTCAAACTACATAGTGTGGGCATGTGTAATGTCTATAAATTGTCCTGGTTTTTTGTTTGGCCAATAAACTCCTTTAAAGCAACCCCATAAGTAGATGCTTTAATTTTAGGGGTTAAGGTATTGTATATAGTGTCTAGATATTTTGGATTTGCATTGTAAATTTCGCTAAGGGCTAGAAAAGGAGCAATTTCATAGTCTTTGTTGTTGAGTGCATAGTTTACAGTAGCCAGATAGCTACTAGATAAAACTCTTTTTTGTAGTTTGTCTATAGAGTCTATGGCTTTCATGTTTTTGGCTTTGGCTGCACTAATAAGCAGTTGCGTAAGGTTTTTGTTTCTATCTGTGTACCGTTTGATTAGCGTTTTGTACTGGGTGTATTTTTTTTGGTTTTCAGAGCCAGTAATTACCGCGTTTTCTAGAAAATTGTTTAGTTTGGTGTTAATAGAGATGTCTCCAGGTTCTGCAAAAAATGCAATGGCACCAACCTCTCTGTCTATGTTTTGTATTTTCAAGCTCAAAAAGTATAGTTCTGGGCTTTCTATAATCTCAGAAAAATTAAAATGAGCATCTCCCTTAACCACCATAGAATCTATGGTTTTAAACGTGTTGTTTTCGCTTTTTTGGAGCAGTAAAGTACCCTCTTTCATGCCCTTTACAAAACCTGTAAGGCGCATTTCATTTTCTGGAGGTGCGCAATTTATTAGAGTAATAACGCTTAAAAGTAGCAGTAATATTTTTTTCATAGCAGCATGTAAATTAACATGGTAAAGATGGGTTAAAATTTCAGAAAATAAAAAGGCGCATCTCTTTAATTTATATATGCTGTAGGGTTTATCCTGTAGCCGCCAGTTGCATTAAAAAAGTACATGCCACGGCGCCAATAGTTCCAATAGCATACCCAAATACAGCCAGTAAAACACCCACTGTTGCCAAAGAAGGGTGAAATGCCGAAGCTACAATAGGAGCAGAGGCAGCACCGCCAACATTAGCCTGTGATCCTACCGCTAAAAAGAAAAACGGCGCTTTAATTAACTTAGCAACTAGTATAAGTAGTCCTGCATGAATACTCATCCAGACGGCGCCAATAATGATGAGTTGCCAATTATCGAAAATGAGCATTAAATCCATCTTCATACCAATGGTAGCCACAAGTATATAAATAAAAACACTTCCAAATTTACTTGCGCCTGCCCCTTCATAGGTTCTTAACTTGGTGTAGGATAATACAATCCCGATAACAGTGGTAATAGAAATCATCCAGAAAAAAGAAGAGCTTAAAAAGGTAAATAAATTACGTGTTAAACCGGGCGTTAAGCTATCTACAAAATCTGTAAAAAAGGCGCTTAGGTATCCTGCTCCAAAATGAGCAAGGCCAACGGTTCCAAAAGCTATAGCTGCAAGAATCATCAGATCTGTAAGTGACGGGTTTCTGCTCACCTGTTGTGTGTAGTTGGATACTTTTTCTTTGAGGGCTTCAATGGCAGAGGTATCTGCGCCCAACCATTTGTCTATTTTTTCAGATTTACCAATACCTATTAGTATGATTGCCATCCAAATGTTTGCTATTACAATATCCACAAAGACCATACCTCCATACAGCGCCTGGTTGTAACCATATACCTCCAGCATAGCTGTTTGATTGGCGCCACCTCCAATCCAGCTTCCAGCTAGGGTAGAGAGACCTCTCCATACGGCATCTGCACCCTGGCCACCTACTGCATCTGGCCAAAAACTCCCTACTAAAAGTACCGCTATTGGGCCACCTATAATAATACCGGCTGTACCGGTTAAAAACATGATTAAGGCTTTTGGGCCTAAATTAAAAACTGCTTTTAAATCTATACTCAAAGTCATTAAAACCAGTGCAGCAGGTAGTAGATACCTACTGGCAACATAATACAAGCTTGTTTTCCCAGAGACAAGCTCACCTGTTTGTGTAACACTTGTCCACTCTGGAGCAATAACGCCTGTTGTGGTAAGTAGTGCAGGAATAAAATAAGCGATAAATAATGCAGGTACAATACTATAAAAGGCCTTCCAAGGGCCCTGCTTTTTTGAGGAAGTATAAAAAATAAAACCCAGAGCTACCATTAGTATCCCAAAGACAATCGTGTCATTGGTAAATAAAGGGGTAGTGTCTTCTATAATTTGTGTGGCAGTATCTTGCATGAGTATGTTTTAATGCAAAATAGTTTTTTTAATTCAGAATTGAGAATGCAGCCCTCATAATTTTATATTTACAGACTTCTTGATGTGTTTCTATTATTTTCTGAAATTTCCAAATCAATTTGTAAACCCCTTGTGCATACTCTTGTTATATTTGTGTAAAATATCCGTTTTATGAGATCTCTTCTAATTATAGTGTTTGTTGTATTATTTTCTAGCTCCTCACTTTCAGCCTCTGAAGATTGGGGGAAAACAGGACACCGCACCATGGGAGAAATTGCTACCAAGCATTTATCTAAAAAGACAGCTAAGAAAATTTCGGCGCTACTGGGGGGAGAGTCTTTGGCTTTTGTATCTACCTATGCAGATGAGATACGCAGTGATGACGCTTACAGGAAATACGCTCCATGGCATTATGTGAGTTTTCCTTTTGGCGCAAGGTATGAGAATACCCCTAAAAACAAAAAGGGAGATATTATTGTTGGGATTCAAAACTGTATAGATGTTCTTAAAGATGCAACTTCTAGCCAAAAAGACAAGGAATTTTACCTAAGAATGTTGGTGCATTTCATTGGTGATTTGCATATGCCACTTCACGTAGGGCTCAAAGAAGATAAAGGAGGAAACTCCTTTAAAGTAAAATGGTTTGGAAAACAAACCAATTTGCATAGCGTTTGGGATACAAAAATTATAGAGGGCTATGAAATGAGCTATACAGAGTTAACCAGTAATGTTGATGTACTTAGTAAAAAAGAAATTCAAACCATACAAAGTGGCGCTGTTACAGATTGGATGTATGAGAGCCGCACACTGTGTGAAGATGTGTACGCAAATACTACACAGGGTGAGAATTTGGGATACAAGTATATGTACAGATATGTAAATGTGTCTAGAAAACAACTTCAAAAAGCAGGCCTGCGTTTGGCCAGTATCTTGAACGAAATTTACGGCTAGTATTACTTGCTATTTAATCAGTTTTGTCTCTAATACGCCTAAAGGTTAGGTTTATCCTTGGTTCTATTTTTCTTTTTGTTTTTGGAATTTGATGTTTCCAAAACTCTTGTGTTGGGCCTCCCATAAGTAGCAAACTACCAGGTTCTAATTCTATTTTAAACTTTAAATTGGTGTCTAGTTTGTGCCTGAAATGAAATATCCTTTTTTCTCCAAAAGATAAAGAGGCAATAAAAGGATGAGTCCCTAATTCTTTTTCATCATCACTGTGCCACCCGTTAGAGTCTTTGCCGTCACGGTATAAATTAAGCAGCACAGATGTAAATTTTTGATTGCTTACAGCCTCAATGTCTTGTTTGATTTTTAATAGCGTTGGGCTCCACTGGTTTGGAAACATTGTAATGTTTGAATAGGTGTAGGGCTTGTTGGTATCTCCATACAATGCAGTGAGTCTAGGCTGTTTAAAAACCTTACCAAAGAGTTTTATATCATCTTCTTGCCAAGGGGTTTGTTGTTGTATTTTATCTTGAAGTACTAAGGCTTCTGCCTGGGTATAAAAATTTGGATAATAGCTTACCTGTGCATCTTTCATGGGCAAGATGATTTTCTCTAGGCCAGGGTTTTCTTCAAATAAATTCATGCCACTAGATATTGAGATGCCCAGTACATCATACCAAATTGTAACGGAATTCTGAGCATAAGAAACCATTTAGGAAGTTGTAGAGAAGCTTCTTTGTTTTGTAGCATATGGATATGGACCGTAAGAAAAATGACCAGCTGGCCTATAATACACCAAACGCCAAAATTTTGTGTTTGAGGGTTTAATAATAGAAACCCTGCAATCATTTCAGTTATACCAGATAAAAGCACCATAAAACTTGGTGATGGAATATATAAAGGCATAATGCGCTCGTATATTTTTGGAGTCCTAAAGTGATTGGCTCCAGCGATAACAAAAAGAAGCCCTAAAAGGTATTGGTGCCATGGAAGCATACATTTATATTTTAAGATTTAAAAATACAATTTATAATAAACAAATAGCCTTTAATTTTAGAGCCTTATTTGTTTGAATATGTGTGTAAATTTTTTAGGTAATTTAATATGTTCTGAAATTGTAAGCGCTGTTGCAGGATGTATAAACGTTATAGAGTAGGCGTGCAGGTATAAGCCATTACCCATACCTTTATTTCCATCTGTACCATATTGATTGTCTCCCATAATAGGATTTTGGATAGCTGCTAAATGTTTTCTTAGTTGGTGTTTTCTTCCCGTTTCTGGAATAAGCTTAACTAAGTTTAGCGCCTTATACTTTATAGAGGCAACAGTGTCTATAACCTCAAAATGTGTAATACATGATTTCCCATCCAGAGGGCTTGTAATGGTCCCGCTAGTTTTTTGTTTGCCTATGGTAATGGCATAATATACTTTGTCTATTTTTTTTTCTTGGAAGGCTCTATTAAGCTTCATCACAGATGTAGATGTTTTACCTATGAGTAGACAACCGCTAGTAGGGTAATCTAGTCTGTGTATTGGCTCTGGACGTTGTAAAGCATCTTCTTGATTGCTTTTTTTAAGGGCCTTGTCTAGCGCATTAGCGATGGTATATCTTTTGTTGCCGCTCACCTCAACCCCTGGAGGTTTGTTAATAATTGCTAGATAATCATCCTCATAGATAACGTCCAAAGCAATTTTAATACTAGGTTTGTTTGATGGGGTTTGATCTCTAAAAACTGTAATGATCTCCCCGCCCAAAAGGGGAGTTGCCGTGGTGCTTAAATTATTATTTACGTGCACCAAATTTGCCTTTATAAGTTTGGTAAACGCTTTTCTAGATACTATCAAGGAGAAAGTTCCTGCCCTAAGGTCAGAAAGCCTTATGGGCGCTTCAAGGGGCGGTACAATGTAGGTTTCTAGAATATTCAAAGCCAGTGAGTAAAAGAATTTTGATTTAGATATTAAAAGTATTAAAAAACCGTCAACAATACTGGGTTGTTGACGGTTTAAAATTTTAAAGAAAGATAAATACAAAGGGCAAGGTCATAAACCTTACTCTTTTAGTAACTGTTTGGTAATTTGCCCGTACGTACTTTTTATAAATAGCAGGTAATTTCCGCTTTGCAATACACTAATATCAATAGTACTTTGTTGGCTTGCATCTTGCAAATCTTTGATGATAATAAGCCTTCCAGTCATGTCATAAATAGATATACTCCTTAGATTTATATTTTGAGGGTTACTAAGAGTTATAACATCATTGGCAGGGTTTGGATACACCTTAATTGCTCTTAAAGCAGTTGTGTTTTGGCTCCCTAAATTATCAATAACAGTAAGGGTGAATTCACACTCTGCAGTAAAACCGCTTATATCCTGGGTAGATAACGTGATAATATGCACTCCCTGGGGCATTAACGTTCCCGCAGCAGGGTTTTGATTAAACACTGTGATTAAATCTAAACAGTTATCAGTAACTACTGCTTGCCCAGTTGCAAAGTAATCTGGTAATGGATATGGTCCATCACTTGTTACCGTTTGATCTTCTGGACATGTAATCTCTGGCGCAATACCATCTACTACGTTTACATATGCTACACAGCTATCTGTATCACCAGCAGCATTGGTAACTGTAAATTCTATTTCTACAAGGGTGCCAATATCTGTACATGAGAAGGTATCTATATCTATACTAAATCCATCAGCGCAACGAACTCCTGTAGATCCTGCGTCAAAGGCGCTTGCAGCTGCTGTTGCTGTTCCGTCCTCTCCTAAGGTTACTGTAACGTTTTGACAAACTGCATTAGGCGTGTATATACCCTCAATTACGGTTACAACAGCGCTACAACTAGCTTGGTTGCCGTTTTGGTCTGTCATGGTAATGGTAACAGTGTTAGGGCCCAGGTTAGAGCAATCAAAGGTGTTTATATCTATAGTTGTAGTGCTAATAGAACAATTATCTGTACTTCCTGCGTCTAGATCTGCAGCGGTTATGATTGCTTGATAATCTTCATCAAGAGCAATGGTAATATCTTGACAAAGTACTATTGGCTCAGCAGTGTCAAGTACAGTAACCGTTGCAAAACATTCTGAGGCCAAACCATTGCTGTCAAAAACTAGTAAGTTTACTATGTTTGACCCAATGTTTGAACAATCAAAAGTAGTAGGTGTTACCTCATAGGTTACCTCACCACAATTGTCTGAGGATCCGTTGTCTATATCTGCACTAGAAATAGTAACGGTCCCATCTGGGCCAAGTTCTACGGTAATGTCTTGGCAAATTGCTGTGGGCGCTAAGGTGTCTTCTACAAGCACCTCTGCTGTACAAGAGTTTGTATTTCCGCTAGTATCTGTAACCGTAAGTGTTACTATATTCAGGCCTATATTACTACAATCAAAACTTGTAATATCTATAGTTGCTCCTTGGATACCACAGGCATCTGTGCTTCCACCATCAAGCATAGCTGCGGTAATATTTGCAACACCTGAGGAGTTTAGCGCCACTGTAATGTTTTGGCATATTGCCTCTGGAGCAATCATGTCTTCCACCGTTACAACAGCCACACAGCTAGTGATGTTTCCAGCAGCGTCAATAACACTCAGTGTTACATTGTTTGGCCCAATATCATTACATGTAAAAGTATCAATATCTATAGTGATATTTGGAGTTTCACAAAGCACCACAGTGCCGCCATTAATATCAGAGGGAGTAATACTAGCCATACCCATAGCGTCTAATGCAATGGTAATGTCTTGGCAAATAGCCTGAGCTGTATTGTTGTTTACAACAGTTACCACAAAAGAACATTCAGAAATATTTCCGCACTGATCTTCAATTAAAAATGAATTTAGGGTATCTCCTAAAGGGAACATACTTCCCGATACTAGACCATCTATTTGTGTTATGGTAACACTACCGCAAGAATCTGTACCTTCAACAACATAATCTACCACAGCACTGCACTGGTTTAGATCTGTGTTTACTGAAATATCTGCAGGACAGCTAGCCACCGGAGGTGTTTGATCTACTATTGTAATTGTTTGTATACATATTGCTACTGGGTTTGCACAGGCGTCTTGAGCTGTCCAGGTTCTTGTGATTATTTGAGTAGCACCACAAGTTGCCTCTACACTATCTGTAAAGGTAACCACAGGGTCTGTGCTGCAATTTGAGATTGCGGTTGCCTCTCCTGTGCTTGCGGGAGTAGTATCTTCTCCACAGGTAATTGTAAGGTCATCAGGGCAGGTAATTACTTGCCCTCCTGTTGTGTCTTCAATCACATTAGCAATTGCTGTACAGGTAGTAATAAGACCACTATCACTTGTTACTTGCACTTCTACATTTGTTAGACCAACATCTGCTATAGTGAAAGATACAGTAGGGCCATAAGGTGTTCCTGCCAAAACAGTATACCCCCCGCAGGCTACCATAATGCTTTCTAGAAAATCTGCTGCATTAACAGTTGCATTTTGTGTAATATCTAAAAATACATCTAGAGGTTGAGAGTCAAACTCATAGGTGTATTCTAGCCCCCAAGAATTTACAACTCCTTGATCTCCACTAAAAGTATCTTCTACAGATAATGTCCAATCACCTTGTGTGAATTCTCCATTAAATATACCAAGTGGGTTACTTGGGATGTAATCTACCTCTGGAAACGCATTTCCGCCCATATTACATGCTAATGCGTTAATAGATGCATCATCAAGCAAAGTTATTAGGTCATCTCCAGAGCAGCCATCTGCAGCACCATTATAAACAACCGAAGCTGCTGTTCCTCCCGGTGAAGTAAGGGTAATAATCATGTCTTCAACATAGGTATGTGAGATGTCTAAACGTAAGTTTAAATCTGTAATAGCAACATCTTGGCTAATATTTATTGTTGTGCTAACGGTGTTTAAATCTTCAATAATTAATCCTGGCGTGTCTTGTGCCATACCATTTAAAACCAATACTCCTGCACCTTTACAAACAATCTCTGGCGCTAAATCTGTCACCAAAATAGTATCTGTGAGGGTTCCAGGTAGGCCAGTACAAAAATCTACAGTAGCGTAGCTTATGGTAACTGAGCCGCTGCCAGCAATTGCTGGGTCAAAAGTATAGGTGGTGCCGTTACCATCATCTGTTACTCCCAGGCCGCTATATACACCACCTGTTGGTGCGCCTCCACCCAGTCCAGTTTGTATGCCATCTGCAAGACAAACTTCTTGTGTGGTTTCAAAAATTGAAAAGGTAGGAGGGAGGTCAAAAGCCTCTGTCCCGTCAGATACGTTATTTGAGCTTCCTTGGTCTGCGCTAAATCCTAAACCTCTTGCAGCAAAAGCTTCCCAGATTTCACAAAGGTGAGCACCTCCATAAATTGCCTGGTCTGCGGCAATAATTGCATCACGACCATCTACAAGTCCTGGAGAACAAGGTTGTAGTTTCATTGCCTCAGTAACAAGTACTAGTGAAATGTTGTTTCCTCCAGTGCCGTTGTAAATATCTGGGTCAAAACCATTACTGTCTATAAGCTTCCAGGTCATATCCCATAGCATTGCAGCCCAAACAGATCCTACTCCGTGAGGAATAGATTCTGTCATGATATCATCATAGGTATGAGGATTTACTGTAAAATCTGTGCTATAATTATAGGTTCTAATACCTGCTCCATTAGGTCCTGTCCCAAAAAGCCATGTCCCTATGGGTCTTGCGTCAGGGCCAACATCTGCTGGTTCTATAGTCATCATAAGGGCGTAGTAATCACTCCATCCCTCACCCATTTGCTCATCATTACCTAAACAACCAGCTGCGCCAGCTCCTCCTGTTAATCTGTTTGAGATTCCGTGGCCATACTCATGGATAATTACTCCGTTATCTAGATCTCCATCTCTTGACCCGCACACATACATTTGCATGGTTGGATTTCCTCCATCTGCTGGAGTTCCCATATTTGCGTTACAAGTTCCAGCGCCGTCCTGGGCTTCTGCATTTACATAATCATTTCCTACGCCCCCGTTTCCGTAATTGTTTTCTTGAAAATTTCCAGAAGCTTCATCAAATCCGTATTGGTATACTACATCATGGATGATATTATTCCAGTAAAATAGATTTGTAATAGCAGCATCCTCGCTTTGATCTGCGTTTGAGTAGGTTTCATTTATAGGGAAATTAAATGTCAAACTAGCGCCACCCTCTGGGCTATATCCTGGGTTGTCTCCATCTTCAAAGGCATGGGTATTGTTTCCTCTTGTAATAGTATATTCTGCCCCTGCAGATCCATCTGTATCATGCCATCCAAAGGGTGATGCGATTGCATTATCTGGGTCTGTAACCACAGATCTGCCCCCATAATTAGGAGATTCTACTGGCATTGGGTACACATTATAACTGCCCGCCATTGCAGATGCCTCAACTACGTTGCTTTGAGGTAAAGAGGCTATGCTGTTATTTTCTAATTTTGTGCTATTTGAGTGATTGTGCGTGTTATGATCTCCCAAAATATTACACGATACAGTCCAGTTTTCTTTGTGAAGTATCTCTCCGGTAACAGCGTCTACTTGAAAATTCCACCAATCTGCCCCTGTTGTTTCTTTAATTGAAAGCTCCCAGACAATTCTTGTTCCAGTTTTCTTTGAGTAGTTGTATAATAACTTTGCAGGAATCTCATTTTCTGAAATATTACCACCATTAAAAAGTGTTTTTTTATTTACACCACCTTCATAAGAGATTTCTTGAAGGTTGCTAATTGAATAATTCATTCTACTGGCTACAGCCTGTATTGCCTCAGAGGCAGTTAGGCTAGGACTATTGGAGGTTATAGTGTTAGAAAGATTTTTTTTGAAATTGTTATGTGTCACAATTGTTTTTCCAGAGGCATCTGTATGAATACTAGATTCTGTGCCATACACTCCAATACCGTTAATGGCTTGTCTAAGATAGACGTGCTTAATACCACTAACACTACTTGTGTGTTGGTGGGTAATTGTGATGGCATTACTCTTTTGCTGTAAAAGCTGTCTCTTATACACATCTCCGAGCCCACGAGACAGGCAGAAA
>CAJXUG010000051.1:0-11583 GCA_913060785.1 uncultured Flavobacteriaceae bacterium
ATCTACACTATCCTCTTCGTCGGCAGCGTCAGATGTGTATAAGAGACAGGGCATTACCAGCATGGTTACAAGCTCTCCCTGGTCTAGGCCGTCTACAGGAGTTAAAATTCCTGCGCGGTTTGGCAGGCTCATTTCTAGAGAAACATCTTGGCTAGTTAGGTTGTTTAACATTTCTGTTAAAAAACGAGAGTTAAACCCAATTTGCATATCATCTCCTTGGTAATCACAAGTGAGGCGCTCTTCTGCTTTGTTGCTGTAATCTATATCTTCCGCAGAGATGTTTAACTCTGCCCCAGCTATCTTTAAACGTATTTGATGTGTGGTTTTATTAGAAAAAATAGAAACACGACGTACACTGTTTAAAAACAAATTACGGTCTATGCTTAATTTGTTTGGATTTTCTTTTGGTATCACAGCTTCATAGTTTGGATACTTACCATCTATAAGGCGGCATATGAGCACGGTTTGATCAAAGGTAAATTTTGCATTACTATCATTGTACTCTATGGTAACTTCTTGCTCACTACCTGCCAAGATGCTCTTTAATAAATTTAAAGGCTTTTTGGGCATGATAAATTCTGCGCTTTGAGAGGCAGCAACGTCTGTACGGGTATATTTTACTAATTTATGTGCATCTGTAGCTACAAAGGTTAACCCTTCTGTAGAGAATTGGAAAAATACACCACTCATCACAGGGCGAAGGTCATCATTTCCACTAGCAAAAATTGTTTTGCTAATGGCAGTTGCCAAAATATCACCTTGCAAAACCGTTGAAGATGGATCCTTTAGCTCAATGGTGCTAGGAAACTCATCTCCTGGTGCATAGGCTAGTGCATATTTACCATGATTAGAGCTTATCTCTACGGTGTTGTTATCTTCTATAGTAAAGGTTAGTGGCTGCTCCGGAAATGTTTTTAAGGTGTCTAGTAAAAGTCGTGCAGGAATACATACAATACCTTTTTCACTACTTTCAACCTCTAGGTTTGAGGCTATAGTTGTTTCCAAATCTGAAGCAGAAACAGTTAGCGCATTACCATCTAGATCAAACAAAAAGTTGTCTAAAATAGGTAAGGTGTTGTTATTATTTATAATGCCTCCAAGCACTTGTAGTTGCTTTAAAAGGTAGGAACTAGATACAATAAATTTCATGTAATTTGTTTTCTAGAGGTTATATATTAAGTTGAAAATTTCAAAGGTTGTATTACTTAGGTCTTATTACAAATATATCTCAAATGTAGCATACTACAACACGAACTTATTAACACTTAGCCTTGGTATTTCTTTTTTCTTAAAAACCCAAACAACAAACCAAAAGGTAGTAGCGCCACTAGTGGTAGCCCTATATGCAATAGGTGCCAAAGCCTGCGGGTTTACGGCAATTTTTTGGGGTCCAAAAATAGACTATAATTTTCTTGGCTGGTATGTTTATAAGTCCCGTATCATCTAGCAAGTTGTTGACTGTAATTGATAAAAAAATCTTGATTATCAAACGCATTGGTAATGATGTTTCTATCACTTACAACAACCATTCTTGTCATGATTTCTTGCCGTAATTAATTTGCTGTATTACAGCGCTACATGGCAATGCGTGTCTACACTCCAAGCACCTGCTTTACTAGCAAACATAGGTTTAGTTGTTGCCCAAACACCCTTAAATAATTCGCTGTTTCTATAGGTCTCTAAATCACTTTCTTTTTCCCATTTACTGTAGGTAAAAAAAATAGTTGGCTGGTTTTTATCTCGCCATAGCTCTAGATGCATACAGCCTTTAAAGGTTCTTATCTTGTGTTTTACTGTTTCAAAATTAGCCAGAAATTGGGCTACTTTATCTTCTTGAAACTCCATTTTTACAATGCGTGTAAACATAATTGTATAAGGTTACTGTTTTATTAAGAGCTAGCACTAAAATTTATGGTAACGGTATCTCTGTATTGAAGCCCAAACAAAGACTTGGCACTTCCTACCGTTGCAGGATTACTTTTATAGATAGATAGTTCTAGATAGTTTGAGGAGTTCCAGAGCGCTATTTTTTTACCATCCTCATCTCTTTTTTGGGCAGGAGTATCAAAATTAATAGCATCACTGTAATGGCTGTGTATGGTATCAAAGTTTGCAGTTCTTGCGGTTATTTTAAAAGACCTGCCTTTTGCAATCTCTTCAAATTTAGTTTTGGTAATGTTGGTAATCACATTTCCGTAGTTATCTATATAAATCACGCTGCCCATAATTTGAGTGGCTTCTTGATTTATAGTAGGGCGTATGCCTCGTAATTCTTTAATAGTATCTATTTGTTTTCCAATAACCTCTAGGGTTCCTCCACGAGCAATGTGGCATGCTACCTTTACAAATACATCAAGTACAGGAAAATTAGTGATAATCCTATCATGAATATTAATCTCAACAATTTTCTGCGGGTTTATTTCATTGGCCAGCATAGAGATAATACCATTATTGGCACACACAAAATAATGACCATCCAGCAGTACCGCAATGTGTTTGTTTTCTGGGTTTAGCTCGCTGTCTATTCCTATAATATGTATGGTCCCTGGAGGAAAACTACTGTAAGCATTTTGAATAATATAGGCAGCCTCCATGATATGAAAAGGAGACACGCAATGTGAGATATCAACAATTTTAACATCCTCTAGCTCACTGTAGATAGCTCCTTTCACCGCACCAGCAAAGTGATCCTTTTCACCAAAGTCTGTAGTAAGGGTAATTATGGCCATAGTGTATTGTTGATATATTGTTGACAGTACTATTACAAAACTAAACTACTTTATGAATTCAAAAAACTATATTTACTATAAGAATTAAGACTTATAAACAACTTTTATTAATTTCTATTAAACGCCAACGCTTTTGAACGAACTAAGTATCGAACTCACAGAGATTAACCCAAGAGATTTTTTTGGGAATCAAAATGCCAATATAGACCTATTAAAAAAATACTTTCCCAAATTAAAGCTGGTTGCTAGGGGCAGCAATTTAAAAGCCTTTGGTGATGACCAGGTTTTACAAGAGTTTGATAAACGCATCGCTATGCTATTAGAGCATTTCGCCAAATTTAACAGAATCGACGAAAACATTATTGAGCGCGTACTCTCCAGTACCAGTAAGGCAGACTATGAAACTTCATCCAAAAGCGGTGATGTGCTGGTTCATGGTGTAAACGGTAAGCTTGTTAAGGCAAGAACTGCCAACCAGCGCAAAATTGTTGATTTTTCAAAAACCAAAGATTTAGTATTTGCTGTGGGCCCAGCCGGTACTGGTAAAACCTATACTGCTGTTGCCTTGGCAGTAAAAGCATTAAAAGAGAAACAGGTAAAACGAATTATCATGACCCGTCCTGCTGTTGAAGCAGGAGAGAACCTTGGTTTTTTGCCTGGAGATTTAAAAGAAAAGCTAGATCCCTACATGCAACCCTTGTATGACGGTCTTAGAGACATGATTCCTGCAGAAAAATTAGAAACCCTTATAGAAAACGGCACCATACAAATAGCACCCTTGGCCTTTATGCGAGGTAGAACCCTAGACAACGCTTTTGTTATTCTAGACGAGGCGCAAAACACAACACATGCACAAATGAAAATGTTTCTTACCCGTATGGGAAAAAGCGCTAAGTTTTTAATTACTGGAGATCCTGGGCAAATAGATTTACCTCGCCGTGTAACCTCTGGATTAAAGGAGGCACTACTAGTTTTAAAGGATGTAGATGGGGTGGGTATGGTATATCTTGATGATAAAGATGTGATACGTCATAAACTCGTGAAAAAGATAATTTCTGCCTATAAAGGAATTGAGAATTTAGATGTTTAATTTTTTATCTGAAATGCTATAATAACAAACCTATTGATTTATTTTTGCGGTTCAATTCTGCAATCAAACTAGCTACATGAGTAATACAATTATTAAAACAGATTTTAATTTTCCAGGTCAAAAAAGTGTGTACCACGGTAAGGTACGTTCTGTATATACCCTTGCCAATAATCAATTATTAATGGTAGCCACAGATAGATTGAGCGCCTTTGATGTTGTAATGCCAAAAGGAATCCCTTTTAAAGGTCAAATTTTAAACCAGATTGCCACCAAAATGATGCAAGACACCCAAGATTTGGTACCAAACTGGCTTAGGGCAACTCCAGATCCTAATGTTGCAATAGGGGAGGCTTGTACCCCTTTTAAAGTAGAAATGGTAATTAGAGGCTATATGGCTGGCCATGCTGCAAGAGAGTACAAGGCAGGAAAACGTACGCTGTGTGGGGTAGCAATGCCAGAAGGGATGAAAGAGAACGATCCGTTTGCTAGCCCTATTATAACACCCGCCACAAAAGCTGAAATGGGTGACCATGACCAGGATATCTCTAGAGAAGATATTATTAAAGGCGGCATAGTTAGCAAAGAAGATTATTTAGTTTTAGAAGATTATACGCGTAAGCTTTTTAAAAGAGGTAGTGAGATTGCATCTCAAAGAGGTCTTATTTTGGTAGATACCAAGTATGAGTTTGGTAAAACCAAAGAAGGTAAAATTGTACTTATTGATGAAATACACACCCCAGACTCTTCTCGTTATTTTTATGCAGATGGCTACCAGCAAAGGCAAGACAGTGGCCAGGCTCAAAAACAACTATCCAAGGAGTTTGTTCGCCAGTGGCTTATAGAAAATGATTTTCAAGGTCTAGAGGGGCAAACAGTACCTTTTATGAGTGATGACTATATAGAAACTGTCAGTGAGCGTTACATTGAGCTGTATGAAAACATAACGGGCGAACCTTTTATAAAGGCGGAGGTTTCTTCTATAGAAACTAGAATACAACACAATGTAGCAGCCTACTTTAACCAGTAGCTATTGTGATTTTTGAGCATAAAAAAAGCGGCTGGTATAGCATTTGCCAGCCGCTTTTTTTTTAAATAATTTTATTAGTCTAAAAGAGACGCTACTTTAACATCTAGGGCGTTACCTCTTAAGTTTTTAGCTATAATAATACCGTTTTTGTCAAGCAAGAATGTAGCTGGTATAGAGCGAACCCCGTACTGCCTTGCAATTGGGTCTTGCCAAAATTGTAGGTTAGATACATGAAACCAGTCCATCTTATCTTTTTTAATAGCTTTAATCCAACGATCTTTTTGCCCTGCTTTGTCTAGAGAGACGCTAATGATATTTAACCCTTTATCATGATACTTATTGTATACGCGCACAACGTTTGGATTTTCTTTTCTACAGGGCCCACACCAAGATGCCCAGAAATCTATAATAGTATATTCTCCCATGGCATCTTGTAAAGATAAATTTGTACCCTCTGGGGTTTGCGCACTAAAGGCAGGGGCCTTACCACCAACATCGCTATTTTTTAGGTTTTGTGCAGTGGCAGTTATTTCTTTTGCAATGTCTGTGCTGCTAATTTTTGGGCTAAAGTTTGCTACTAGATCAGAGGCCTCTCTAGCGTTTAGTTGTTTTTGGTTTAGCATTTCAGAAACTAGCAATAGCGCAAAAATAGAATTAGGATTTTCTTTGACGAAATTTTTCTTGAAAGCAACCTCATTGTTGGTTACCATAACATTTTGTTGTTGTAGTTTTTTAATCAAATCACCATCATTAACTTTTTTAGCAGCTCTGTAGCTGTCTGATATTTCTGTTCTTAGTTTTGTTACTTTTCTTGAATTTATTGCAAACTCTCTGTAGGAGTCATTTTGAAGGTTACCAGTCACAAAAGAGGCTTGAATACTATCTTTGTAAATAGTTGCCTTTAAATCTTCACTTTCAGGAAAATAAGGGATACTACTATTACTAACAACCATAAAATACATGGACGGCTCTGTTAGGTTTGCAAATTCCCCAGAAAACTTACCATTATTAACCATCAAAGTGTCTATCACGTTAGTGCGGTTATCCTTTAGAGAGTATATTATGACCTTGGAACCATCTTCCAATCCATCTGCGCTACCACTTAGTGTATAGGAGTTGGTGTCTGTAGTACAGGCAATTTGACTAAAAAGTAAAAGGGCTACTATTGCGTATTTCATAATAGGTTTATTTTTTTGTAAAAATAGTTGATTTTTTATTAAAATAGAAACACTTCAACTCTTTGTTAGTTGGGGTGTATGCTATGGTTTGGTTATTACAATTCGTTACTAGATTCTTTCTGGCCACTGATCATTAAAAACGCCTTTAAAAAACCATCTAATTGGCCATTTAAAACAGCTTCAGGGTTTGTGCTTTCATAACCTGTACGTACATCTTTTACAAGTTTGTAGGGTTGTAGTACGTAATTTCTAATCTGGCTTCCCCATTCAATGGCCATTTTGCCATCTTCAATCTCTGCTCTTTGGGCTTGCTGTTTGCGCAGTTCAATTTCATACAATTGAGACTTTAGCATTTGCATTGCTTTTTGTCTGTTTTCAAGCTGTGATCTTGTTTCGCTGTTGTGTATTATAATACCACTTGGTTTGTGTGTTAAAATGGCTTTGGTTTCAACTTTATTAACGTTTTGTCCTCCTGCGCCGCTACTGCGAGCGAAATCCCAAGATATTTCTGAGGGGTTAATGTCTATCTCTATTGTGTCATCTGCAAGTGGGTACACGTATACACTAGCAAAACTAGTATGGCGTTTTGCATTGCTGTCAAAAGGAGAGATGCGCACCAAGCGGTGCACTCCATTTTCACTCTTTAACCACCCAAAGGCAAATTCACCATCAATTTCAAGGGTAACAGTTTTTACTCCAGTTACATCTCCAGCCTGAAAATTAAGCTCTTTTACCTTAAAGCCATTTTTCTCTGCCCACATTAAATACATGCGCATTAACATGTTGGCCCAGTCACAACTCTCTGTACCACCAGCGCCGGCTGTAATTTGCAGCACAGCGCTCATTGCGTCTCCATCCTGGCCTAGCATATTTCTAAACTCAAGAGATTCTGTAAGCTCATGTGCCTGTGTAAATCGCTCCTCAACCTGCTGCTGTGTTCCTTCTCCTTCTTTAAAAAACTCAAACAAAACTTCAGTGTCTTCTAGTAAAGAGAGCGCCATTTTGTAATCTGTAACCCATTTTTTTTTGGTGCGTAACACCTTTACAAAGGCTTCTGCCTCTTTGGGCTTGTTCCAAAAATTTGGGTCAAAGGTTTTTTCTTCGTCATTGCTTATTTCTATTTCTTTGCCAGCAATGTCAAAGATATTGCCTTAACAACTCTATTCTAGAGCGAAGGTCTTGGAGTTGGTCTGTTGTAATCATATAGATACCTTATGTATGTAGATTGTATTTGAAATCTTTTAAACCATTTGGTAAAAGAAGTGTAAAAATACGGGTATTGATTTTTAGAAAAAAGAAAAGCATTACAAACAAAAGTAAAATGAGTTATTACTATATTTATATTTTTAAAATTTAAACACTCAAATCATCTTTGTTTTGCTAGTTGTGGCCTTGCCGCATTTCTATCTTCAAACAAGATGATAGAACACATACTATAAAACCCCATCATGATTATAGATTTAAGAAGCGATACTGTTACAAGGCCAACTCCAGGAATGTTAGATGCTATTATGCAGGCTCAAACGGGAGATGATGTCTACAAAGAAGATCCAACTGTAAATGCGCTTGAAGATAAAATGGCGTCGCTATTTGGTATGGATACTGCGCTGTATTTCCCTACTGGAAGTATGGCCAACCAGGCCGCTATAAAGTTACATACACAGCCCTCACAGCAGCTTATTTGTGATAAATGGGCCCATGTGTATAATTATGAAGGGGGAGGCGTCTCTTTTAATAGTGGCGTGTCTTGCAAGTTGGTAGATGGCCATAGAGGTATGATTACTGCCAAGCAGGTCTTGGAGAGTATAAATCCTCCAGATTTTTATCACAGCCCATTAACTTCCCTGGTGTGTCTAGAAAATACAACCAATAAAGGGGGCGGCGCCTGTTATGAAATGGATGAAATAATAAAAATCAAAAAAGTGTGTCAAGAACATAATCTAGGACTGCATCTTGATGGTGCACGTTTAATGAACGCTATAGTTGCTAAAAAAGAAGACCCTAAACACTACGGAAATGTATTTGACACGATTTCTGTGTGCCTAAGTAAAGGCCTTGGCGCCCCTATGGGAACTGTACTGATAGGAAATTCTTTACTAATGAAAAACGCTATTAGAGTAAGAAAGGTATTAGGCGGGGGTATGCGGCAAGTTGGTTTTATGGCTGCAGCAGGTCTTTATGCCATGGAGCATCAAGTAGACCGCCTGGAACAAGACCACCAAAAGGCAAAACAAATAGCGCTGCTTTTAGAGAGTTTGCCTTACATTAAAAAAGTAGAGCCCACACAAACCAATATTGTAATTTTCTATATGCAAGAGGGCCTTAATCAGGAGGATTTTATAAGCGCTCTGGCTGCAAAACACATTCGTATCAGTGATATGGGGCAAGGGAAATTACGTGTTGTTACCCACCATGATTATACCTCCCAAATGCACAGCGTGTTTTTGGATACCCTTGCCGCCTATAAGCACTAATTTTTTATACGTTACAGATCAAAGTTTTTGCTGTATTTTTGTTTAACCTTTGCTCTAATTGTAAAATCTAATGGCACGAATTAGTTTTTAATGTCTTGTAAAAGCTGTAATTTTACCCCTAGACAACCCATACCTTATCCTATGAAAAAAATAGCCATACTAAGTTTTGTGTCATTATTTTTGATGCTGGCTTGTAAAGACATTAAAACCACACAAACCCCTATGAATCACACCCCACCAACAGTAGATAAAATTGCCAAAAACATAGAAACACATGGTGATGCCAGAGAAGATGGCTATTATTGGTTAAATGAAAAAGAAAACCCAGAGGTCATAGATTACCTGGAGCGTGAGAATGATTATTACCAAAAAATGACAGCTCATACCGAAGATTTTCAAAAAGAGCTGTTTGAAGAAATGAAGTCTAGAATCAAGGAAGATGATGCTTCTTTGCCTTATAAGTTAAATGGATATTTCTATATCACACGTTTTGAAAAAGGGAAAGACTACCCTATATACACACGTAAAAAAGACAGCTTAGAGGCACCAGAGGAAATATTATTTGATGTAAATGAAATGGCTAAAGGGCATTCATACTATAATCTTAGAGGAATTTCTGTGAGTCCAGATAATACCATGGCTAGTTTTGGTGTAGATACCCTAAGTAGAAGAAAGTACACCATTTATATAAAAAACCTTGTAACAGGTGAGCTACTTCAGGAGGTGATACCTTTAACTACAGGTGGCGCCACTTGGGCAAATGATAATAAAACTCTTTTTTATTCTAAAAAAGATGAACAAACACTTCGCTCAAATCAAATATACAAACACATCCTTGGTGAAGATGCTACCCAAGATGAAAATATATTCACCGAAGAAGATGAAACTTACAATGCGTTTGTATACAAAACAAAATCAAAAAAATACATCGTTATTGGTAGTTCAAGCACATTGTCTTCAGAGTATCAAATTCTTGATGCAGACACGCCAAACCAACCCTTTAAGATATTTCAGCCAAGAGAGCGAGGGCTAGAGTACAGCATAGCACATTATGAAACTAGTTTTTATATTGTAACAAACAAAGATGGTGCTACTAACTTTAAATTAATGAAGACCCCTCAAGACAAGACCTCTAAAGAGAATTGGGTGGATGAAATTGCCCACAGAGATGATGTACTTCTAGAAGATATTGAAATATTTAAGGATTATTTAGTAGTTGAGCAGCGCTCAAATGGCTTAAACCAAATGCACATTAAAAGGTGGGATAACTCAAAGGAGTATTACCTTCCCTTTGATAATGAAACCTACGGGGCAGGAGCGATGTCAAACCCAGATTTTGACTCTCAAATATTGCGTTATGGATACTCCTCTTTAACAACACCTTCTTCTATAATTGATTTTAATATGGATACCCAGCAAAAGACTGTTTTAAAAGAAACAGAAGTGCTTGGCGGTTCTTTCAATAAAGATAATTACGAGTCTAAACGCATTTGGGCCACAGCAGAGGACGGAACGAAGGTGCCAATTTCAATGGTGTATAAAAAAGGCATGAAGATGGATGGTTCAAATCCATTTTTGATGTACGCCTACGGCTCTTATGGAGCTACTATAGATCCATACTTTTCTACTACTCGTCTAAGTTTGTTGGATAGAGGCTTTATTTTTGCAATAGCACACATTCGTGGAGGACAATACCTAGGCAGATCATGGTATGAGGACGGAAAACTCCTAAAAAAGAAAAATACCTTTACAGATTTTATTGATGCCTCAAAACATGTTATAGATAAGGGGTATACTTCTGCAGCGCATTTATATGCGCAAGGAGGCTCTGCAGGAGGCCTGTTAATGGGCGCTGTTGTTAACTTAGCCCCGGAACTTTATAATGGTGTTATTGCATCAGTTCCTTTTGTAGATGTTGTTACCACTATGTTAGATGATACTATTCCGCTAACCACTGGTGAGTATGATGAATGGGGAAATCCAAATAATAAAGAGTATTACCAGTACATGAAATCATACTCCCCTTATGATAATGTAAAAGCGCAATACTACCCAAACATGTTTGTCACAACAGGTTTACATGATAGTCAAGTTCAGTATTTTGAACCTGCCAAATGGGTGGCGCGTCTAAGAGAATTAAAAACAGATGACAATGTGCTGTTTTTAGATGTTAATATGGACGCAGGACACGGAGGAGCCTCTGGACGTTTTGAGGCTTTAAAGGAGCTTGCTAAAGATTATGCCTTCCTCCTTGATTTAGAGCAAATAAGCAAATAATTATATTTATGTATCTTTGTAACGTTTTATAAAGGGTCAAATAACAATGGCTTTGCAATGAAATTCTTCTATGACAAAACAAATTAAAGCACATAAAAATATTCTAGAACTTATTGGTAACACACCACTGGTTGAGCTTAATAAGATAACGGCTAGTTTTAAGGGTAATTTCTACGCTAAAGTAGAAGCCTTTAATCCTGGACACTCCTCTAAAGATAGAATCGCTTTATATATCATAGAACAGGCAGAGAAAAAAGGAATTTTAAAACCTGGAGATACTATTGTTGAAACAACTAGTGGTAACACTGGTTTTAGTATTGCAATGGTGAGTATCATTAAAGGATACAAATGTATCTTGGCTGTGAGTTCAAAATCTTCTAAAGATAAAATAGACATGCTTCGCACCATGGGCGCACAGGTACATGTTTGTCCTGCCCATGTTAGTGCAGATGACCCAAGATCTTATTATGAAGTTGCCAAAACCATACACAAAAACACCCCTAGTTCTGTATATATAAATCAGTACTTTAATAAACTAAACATAGAGGCGCATTACCAATCAACGGGTAAAGAAATTTGGGAACAAACAAATGGTCAAATAACGCATTTGGTTGCCTGTAGTGGTACCGGCGGAACCATCTCTGGGATTGCTCGTTATTTAAAAGAAAAAAATCCAGGTGTTCAAGTTATCGGTATTGACGCCTATGGCTCTGTCTTAAAAAAGTATCATGAAACTGGCGCCTTGGATCGTGATGAAATATACCCCCTGTCTCTTATACACATCTGACGCTGCCGACGAAGAGGATAG
>CAJXUG010000052.1:0-11571 GCA_913060785.1 uncultured Flavobacteriaceae bacterium
CTACACTATCCTCTTCGTCGGCAGCGTCAGATGTGTATAAGAGACAGGCTATTATTGATGTAGAAACAACTGGAGGAGTCTCTAAGGGAAGAATGACCGAGGTGTGTATCATTCTTGTAAAAAATAGAGAGATACAAGGCACTTACACTACTCTTATTAATCCTGGATGTTTAATTCCAACAACAATTACAGCCTTAACGGGTATAGATAACCAAATGGTTGCATCGGCGCCAAGCTTTGCAGAAGTAGCCCTAGAAATATATAATTTCACAAAAGATGCTGTATTTGTAGCACATAATGTAAATTTTGACTTTGGCTTCTTTAAAAAGGAGTTTGCAGGTGTAGGCATTACCTATTTAAGAAAAAAACTGTGTACAGTGCGCCTATCCAGAAAACTATTACCAGGGCTTCCCTCCTATAGCCTTGGCAGATTAACTAAATCTATAGGCATAGAATTAACAGGAGCTCACCGAGCACAAGCAGATACCCAAGCTACGGTAAAACTTTTTAATAAATTACTTGAAATAGACGCTATCTCTGGATATGAAACTATGTTAAAAGCATTGGATGTAACATCAAAAGAAGCAACGCTACCCCCGCATTTACCCGCAGAAGATATTACAGCGCTGCCAGAAACCCCTGGAGTATACTTTTTTAAAAATAAGGCTGATAAAATCATCTATGTGGGTAAAGCTAAAAATATAAAAAAAAGGGTTTTATCGCATTTGTATGCTAAGGCCTCTAAAGAAATTGCCCTGGCGCAGGAAACATACCATATAGATTTTGAGACAACTGGAAATGAACTAACAGCATTATTACTTGAATCTCATTATATCATAAAGCACTACCCAAAATATAATAAGGTACAAAAAAGACCAACTACAACATTTCAAATTATTAATTACACTAATAGACTTGGAATACTACAACTTGCCATAGGTAAAACCAAAACAACTACAAACTCCATTGCAACACTGTACAGCAATGCATTGGCAATTGAGCATTTAGAACAGCTATGCCAAGAGCACGAACTATGTCCAAGGTATTGCTCACTACAAAGCCAAGGTAGTGCCTGTTCACATTATAAAATAAAAAAATGTAACGGGATTTGTCAAGACCTTGAGGATGTACAGGCGTATAATAAAAGAGTACAAGAGGCTATCTACAGCTTTCAACAACAGCAAGACAGCTATATCATTAAAGGTAAAGGAAGAACCCCCTCTGAGGTCTCTATAATTTTAATTGAACAAGGAGAGTATAAGGGCTTTGGGTTTATTGATGATCAAGTATCTATTGCCTACTTTGAGGATTTCTCTAATTACATAACGCGCTATAAAAGCTCCTACTACACTACAAAAATTTTACAGTCTTACCATAAAAAAAACACCAATAAAAACATCGTTACCAAAGCAAGAACCTAAATAATCTAATCGCTATTCACAAAACAGGCTTTGCAAATTTTTCTATCTATATGTTTACCCAAGCCAAATGAAAATTTTAATCAAGAAAAAAGGTATAATGAAAATTCATTATACCTTTTTTTATTACTGTCGGGATGACAGGATTTGAACCTGCGACCACTTGACCCCCAGCCAAGTACGCTACCGGACTGCGCCACATCCCGTGCTTAAAAATAACCCTAATAAAACATATGCTATTTTGAGTTTGTAAAAATAATAAAATCTAGAGCCAACAAGGGTAAAATAAATTAAAAAAAGCGTGTGGTATCTATATAAATCATTAATTTTGCAATCCGAATTTAAGTATTCAATTCGGGGTGTAGCGTAGCCCGGTTATCGCGCCACGTTTGGGACGTGGAGGCCGCAGGTTCGAATCCTGCCACCCCGACTTTTTTTTTATTGCTACGGGCTCGTAGCTCAGCTGGATAGAGCACCTCCCTTCTAAGGAGGCGGTCACAGGTTCGAATCCTGTCGGGCTCACAATTAATCTCCTTTTGGAGATTTTTTTGTTTTACATAACTCCTATCTCAACCATATAACAACCATGTAATTTGTTAGATCATGGCATAGTAGAAATATTATAGTATTTTTAAAATTCTATAATACAGATAGCATAGTTTAATATAGATTAATAGTATACAGTCAATGAACATATTAAATGAAATAGTTAAAGGGGCCTCTAGGCAATTTGGTAGAGAGTTTGGACGCGCGGGTGCTAATGCCATATTAAAGGGCAAAAACTACTACAGTGTGCAAGGCAGTAATGATTACACTGGAAGAATTAAACCCTCTGATAGTGATACCATAAGGGCTATAAAAAAGGTGTTAAAAGTAACGTTTGTTACCACTAATAAAGCAAACATATCTCGTCTTATAGATTTGACAGACTTGGCCTCAGACGCTTTAACCTTTGAAGGCGTGCAAACCTTAAACGAAATTGAAGACATCAAGGTGTTAATTGAGGAGTATAATGACAAATTTGAACACGGTAGCGTGCTAATAGATGATGACTACAAAGACAAAAGCCTTGATTTTTTAAAAGGCAAAAGAAATGAGTTTGTTGAAACATTAAACCAATTTAATGCAGCAATTAAATCTTTTGTAAAAACCAAGCTAGTAGAGGCTACAAAAAATAAAAAAAATAAAAAAACAGCCACTTGGATGGCGTGTCCTTTTTTAATTATTGGCGCCTTAGGGTTCCATAAGTTTTATTTAAAACAATACGGGTATGGAGTTTTATACCTACTGCTATCTTTAACATTGCTGTCATGGATTTTTGCGCTTGTTAATTTTATTCAGTTTTTGAACATGAAACAAGAAACCTTTGACA
This sequence comes from uncultured Flavobacteriaceae bacterium, assembly GCA_913060785.1. Taxonomy (GTDB): domain Bacteria; phylum Bacteroidota; class Bacteroidia; order Flavobacteriales; family Flavobacteriaceae; genus Patiriisocius. Next base: position 2,791 of record CAJXUG010000052.1, read on the forward strand.
CAAAATACAATCCTGTATTTTCTTATTATAGCCAATTTAAATTTGATTAACCAGCAACACTTAAAGATGAAAAAACCAACAAAGCGCACCTTAACCGTTTCAGAAAAACAGATTGCTTATGGAATGTTTGGGGGCCTGCTTATTGGTATTTTTACAGATAATATTGGTCTATGGCTTTCATTGGGGCTTGTTTTTGGGGCAAGCTACTCATCCATAAAAAAAAATAAAAAATAGCCACAAGTGATATTGTTAATTATCTTTGCAGAATAAACCACCGTTATGCAACTATCTCAAATACCCAATATAAAACACACAGAGGCTAACAACTTTTTTTTACTTGCTGGCCCATGTGCCATTGAGGGTGAGGATATGGCCCTTCGTATTGCTGAAAAGGTACTAGAGATTACCAATAAACTTGAAATCCCGTACATCTTTAAAGGAAGTTTTAAAAAAGCAAATAGAAGCCGTATTGATAGCTTTACGGGTATTGGAGATGAGAAAGCCTTAAAGATACTTAGAAAGGTCAGTGAAACCTTTAAAATACCTACTGTTACAGATATACACGGAGTTAGTGATGCTGAAATGGCAGCAGCATATGTAGATGTATTACAGATTCCTGCATTTTTAGTGCGCCAAACAGATCTGGTGGTTGCCGCAGCAAAAACCGGAAAAGTGGTGAACCTTAAAAAAGGACAATTTATGAGCCCGGAGGCCATGGGTCACGCGGTACAAAAAGTAAAAGATACAGGAAGCGATAAAGCATGGATTACAGATAGAGGCACCATGTTTGGATACCAAGATATGGTCGTAGATTTTAGAGGGATTCCTACCATGAAACAGTATGCTCCCGTTATCCTAGACGTTACCCACAGCTTGCAACAACCCAATCAAAGCATTGGTGTTACAGGAGGAAGACCTGAAATGATAAGTACCATTGCAAAGGCTGGAATTGTAACGGGCGCAGATGGACTGTTTATAGAAACTCATTTTGATCCTGCAAATGCCAAGAGTGATGGTGCAAACATGCTAGATATTGCAAATCTTGAAAAACTACTCACAGATCTTGTTGCTATTAGAAAAACAGTAAACACCTTATAATACTTTTTGTTGGGCTAATTATAGGACTACTGCCCTAGCCTGCTAGTTACCATAGCGCATAAAAAAAGCCCAACATACATTGGGCTCTTCTTGGTAAAATTTGGGAATTTTACTTTTTAAGCAACTGCTTAACAACTTGACCATACTCTGTAGAGATTACAATCATATACATAGCGCTTCTTAACTCTGAAATATTAATAACGACTGCGTCATTGACTCCAGATACATTGCTATGTTTTACTTTTCTTCCTGTAACATCAAATAGCGTTACATCAGTTAGGCCAACAAACTGTGGGTTTGTGATGGTAATGATATCACTTGCTGGGTTTGGATAGATGGTGATGTCTTGTAATAGAATTTCAGTGTCTTGATTTGATAAAAGATCGTTTACAACAATTTCAAACTCACAGGTACTTTCAAAACCTCCATTATCTGTTGCAGAAAGTGTGATGGTATACGTACCATTTTCTAGGAGTGTTCCTGGACTTGGGCTTTGATCTGTCACTAAAGTAGTACTACAGTTATCTAGGGCTAAAGCCTCACCAGTTGCAAAGTAATCTGGTAATGAGTAGGCTCCCTCTGTTGTGATTGTTTGATCTGCAGGACATGTAATTTCTGGGGCCAAGCCGTCTATTACATTTACATATGCGTAACACGTGTCTGACTCACCTATAGAATTATATACTGTAAATTCTACTAGTATTGGGGTGCCAACATCTGCACAGCTAAACTCTGAGATATTTACGCTATACCCGTCTTGACATCTTACTCCAGAAGACCCACCATCTAAAGAGCTTGCAGGTATGGAAGCTGTACCGTCTTGTTGAAGTGGCACTGTTACGTTTTGACAAACAGCCACTGGTGCAAACACACCCTCTTGAATGTTAACTATGATGCTACACGTAGCCTCATTTCCACTTGAGTCTATGGCTGTAAGGGTTATTGTGTTTTCTCCAATGTTAGAGCAATCAAAAGAAGTTACATCTGCAGTTCTAGTTTCTATAGCGCAGTTGTCTGACCATCCAGCAAACAGCTCATTGAGAGTTAAGGTTACTTGTAAATCATCCTCTAGAGAAACCGTGATGTCTTGACAATCCATGATAGGAGCGGTAGTATCTAATATGGTAACAATAGCATTACATGAAGATACATTGCCCTGCATATCTGTTACGGTAAAAAGTACATTGTTTTGTCCAACATTACTACAATCAAAAGTATCTATATTTACAGAAGTAGTAAAGTTTGAACAGTTATCTGAGCTTCCCTGGTCTAAATCATCGGGGGTAATTGTTGCTAGACCACTTTGGTCTAAAATTAAAGTGATGCTTTGACACATAGCCGTTGGATACGTAGCATCTACTACCGTTACAGTGGCTTGACATGCGCTAGAGTTACCATTTACATCTGTAACAGATAGCGTTACTGGGTTTGTACCAATCATTGAGCAATCAAAGGTGTCTATATCTAAAGACATACCGGCGATACCACAGGCATCAAAACTACCTGCATTGATATCTGCAACCACTATCGAGGCCAACCCATCTTGATCTAGTGTTACAATGATGTTTTGACAAACAACTGTTGGTGCAAGGGTATCTTCTACAGTAACCAGGGCGGTACAACTTGTTGTAAGACCGTTTGTTTCTGTGATGGTAAAGGCTACTTCATTTACACCAAGATCGTTACAATCAAAGGTGTACTGATCCAGCTCTATGGTTGCTTGTTGGTAACAGGTTAATGTACTACCTCCATCAAGATCTGCGGCTGTAATAGTAGCCACACCACTGCTATCTAGTTGCAGGGTAATGTTTTGACAAGCAGCTACAGGAACATTATTGTTCTCTACAGTAACCATTGCGGTGCAAGATGAGCTATTACCACTAGCATCTGTGATGGTAAATACTACTTGGTTTTGACCAATCATGGAGCAGTCAAAGCTTGTTTGGCTTAGCGCTATTTGTGATACGGTACAGTTATCTGAACTACCTGAATCGATATCACTAGGAGATAAAAAGGCGTTTCCAGAGGCATCCAGCTCTAGGGTAATGTTTTGACAAACAGCCGTTGGAGCGATAGCATCTATAACAGTAACAATAGCTGTGCTGGCACTTGTATTTGCTGAAGCATCTGTAAGGGTTAATGTAACTTGGTTAGGGCCTGTGTTTGAACAATCAAAACTAGTAGTGTCTATACTATAGGCTACAATACCACAGTTATCTGTACTACCTGCGTCTATATCTTGAGCGGTAATTGATACCTGTCCATTGGCGTCTAGATACACAATAATGTCTTGAGTAAAAATTTGAGGTGCCAAAGTATCTACTACAGTTACCATAGCGTTACATGTGCTTGTAAGGCCCCCTTGGTCTGTAATGGTAAGTGCTACTAAGTTATCTCCAAGGTCATTACAAGAAAAAGTAGTAAGATCTAGACTAGATGTAATGCTTCCACAATTATCTGAGCTACCAAAATCAATATCACTGGTAGCGATACTTGCAAGACCATTTTGATCTAGAGGTAGTATAATGTTTTGGCATATAGCTGTAGGTGCTATTACATCTGTAACAATAATAGTAAAGCTACACAGGGTATCAAAGCTTCCATCAGATGCTGTAACGGTAACTGTGGTTGTACCAGCAGTTAAGACCGTACCAGGTAATGGGTTTTGAGTAACACTAAGGGTATTACAATTATCTGAGGCTATTAAAGAAGGCACATAATTTGGTACTACAAAAGAACATGAAGCGTTTACGGTTTCTAACTGGTCTTCAAGACAGGTAAGGGTTGGCGCAGTTTGATCTATAATAGTTACACTAGTTGTACAAGAATTTGTATTTCCAGAGGCGTCTGTAACAGTAAGGGTTACAAAGTTTTGACCACTGCTAGAACAATCAAAACTAGTGGTATCTATACTATAAGATACTATACCACAATTATCTGTGCTACCCGCGTCAATGTCTTGAGGGGTGATGTTTACTTGGCCGTTTTCATCTAATATAAGTGTAATGTCTTGACAAACAACCTGTGGAGCCATTGTATCTACAACCGTTACAATAGCAGTAGCAGTACTTTGAAGCCCGCCTTGGTCTGTAATGGTTAATATAATTTCATTTTGTCCTATTTCATCACAAGTAAATATGGTGGTGTTTACACTTTTTGTAATAGCACCACAATTATCTGAGCTTCCTGCATCGATGTCATTTTCTTCTACCTCAGCGTACCCATCTATATCTAGGGCAATTGTAATGTTTTGCGAAATGGCTGTTGGCGCCGTTTGATCTTCAACGGTAAGGGTAAAAGTACACACACTTTGGTTTACACCATCATATGCTGTTATTGTGATTTGAGTAACTCCTGTAGAAACAGTAGTTCCTGGCAGTGGGCTTTGTAAAACAGAAACAACACCACAATTATCTTGGGCTGTTACCTGAGTTAAATAATTTGGCACTACATAAGAGCACGCAGTATCTACTGTTACTACCTGGTTTTCTAGACAGGTTAAACTTGGCGCGGTAGTATCTACAACTGTAATGGTAGTATCACAGCTATCTGTATACTCACCATCATCAATGGTTAAAACAACAGTTGTTGTACCTAGTGGGTAAGGCCCTTGTGGAGATACAGTTAGGGTGAATGGAGTGTTATCTGGATCAAAGGATCCGTTATCAAAATCTTGGGCAGTAGCTTCTCCTTGGCAATTTGCATTGGCAGAAACTACTAGGGCTTGACATAGTGCGGTTGGCAACTCATTACAAGCAAATAATGGATCTGTAATAGTTACTGTTGTGGTACAAGAGCTTATATTTCCGTTGGTATCTATAATGGTAAGGGTTACTGGGTGCGGGCCTAAATCATCACAGTTAAAAGTTGTGATATCTATACTCATAGAGGCGATATCACAATATGCGTTTGATCCTCCATCTACCTGTGAGGGCGAGAGGGTTGCAGTACCATCTGCGTTTAATGGCAGATTAAAAGGTGCGCTACATACCGCATTTGGGGTGGTTGTGTTTTGAACTTCTATCTCGAAGGTGCAATTTGCAGTGTTAAACCCGTCACTAGCGGTAAGGGTAATGGTAGTTGCGCCAAGACCCACTTGAGTTCCAGGGGCAGGAGATTGGGTAATTACTACTTGGTCATTACATCCATCTTGCGCGGTGGCAAGGGCAGTATAATCTGGAATGATAAACATGCAATTTGCTGCGTTTACTTCCTCTATTTGGTTTGAAGGGCATGTAATGGTAGGTGGTATTACATCATTTTGTAAAACCATAAAAGAACAAGACCCTGTGTTACCGGCGTTATCTGTGGCGCTAATGGCTACAGAAACATTACCGGAGATTAGCGTTCCTGGCGCGGGTACTTGTGTTACTGTAAAAGGACCTGGATAACAGGTATCTGTAATGATAGCCAAAGATGTGTAATCTGGAAGTATAAACTGGCAATTAGCGTCATAGTCTTCCAGTTGGTCTTCTGGGCACGTAACAATAGGTGGTGATGTATCAAGCACAGTGATGTTAAATACACATGTTGTTGTATTAGGACCGTCTGTGGCTGTTAATGTAATTTGTGTTACTCCTATACCAACCTGTGTACCTACCCCTGGTGATTGTGTAACCAAAACAGTAGCACAATTATCATTGGCATTGGCAAGAGAGGTATAATCTGGGATGGTAAACAAACAATCTATGGTTGCCTCTTCTTCTCTATCTTGTGGGCATACTATAGAAGGCGGTATTACATCACTTAAAATAACATTAAAAGAACAGGCTCCTGTGTTACCGTTGCTATCTGTGGCAAGTAAAAATACCATGGTATTTACAGATACCACAGTACCTGGTGCTGGGTTTTGAGTAACTGGGATATTTCCTGCACTACAAAAATCTACGGCGCTACCAAGGGGTGTATAATCTGGAATGATAAACTCGCAATTTTCATCTGTTACTGCAAACTGATCTACAGGACAGGTTAAAGAAGGTGAAGTGGTATCTATCACCTGCACATCAAAAGAACAAGAAACCTCACTAGTACCGTCATTGGCAGTTAAGGTAACGGTGATGGTACCAAGACCATATAAAGAAGATGGCAGTGGTGATTGGGTAATCACTGGCTCTGCCCCTGCTCCAGTAATACTGGCAAGAGCAGTATAATCTGGGAGTATAAACTCACAAGAAGGTGTTGCAGACTCTGTAAAAGAAACTGGACACTCTATGTCTAAGGCTAGATCATCTAATAAAGTAGTTGATGTAGTATTTGGCGAGTTGCTAGCAAAGCTAGCCGTAATAGATAGTAAACAAATTAATAAAATTTGTAAAACTGTAGTGTAATGCTTTTTCATACGATTGATGTTAGTATTAATTCCCAACAACAAATAAAGGCATAATAATCTATTAAGTGCAAATATATTCGATGAAATGCATCTTTTATATATTTTTTAACATAATATTAACATTTCAGCAGTACTAATCTACCCATTTACATACTCTTGGAGGTATTTAAAGTTTGGAGTAAGGGCTCCATCTTTTGAGGTCATTTGTGCGCGAGAGAGAATGCCTTGGCTATCACCGTTAAAAAAAGCAGGGATCACATGCTCTAAAAACATATCTCCAAAACCTTCACTGGCATCTTTGGGAAGCTCACACGGCAGGTTATCTACGGCCATCATGGTAATGGCGCCGGGAGCGTTAAAGGCAACCTCTTTTTCTAGAATTGGGTCATAGCCATAAAAGGGATTGGCAATGGTAGATGCTTTTATGGTGGCGGCCACAGGGCCGTCTATATCACAGGAAATATCTGCAATAAGGTTTATATTAAACTCTGGAGATGCGGCGTCTTGTCTGGTAAATAAATAAGGAGCGCCATTGCCGTAGAAATGCCCAGCTATAAAATAGTGAGACTTTTTGGCGTAGGGCATAAAATTACTCTGGTAGCCTGAGGGGTCTTTAAAAAACTCTTGTATAGATCCTTTTGCGCCGTCTTGGCGTTTGTTGTAGTGCATGACATCTAGCATGGTATACACGGGATGCGTATAATCATTTGCTAGGTAATCTGTATCAGAGACCTGTAATATATTAAGGTGATCTAGAATCTCTTTGGCTCCTTTGGCAACTTTGCCTGTTCCAGACAATACAATTTTAATAGGTGGCAGTGTGATGGTATCAAGGGCTGCTTTTACCCCGTCTAGATCTGGCAAGTGCTCTACCTTTGGCAAATCAAAAAGCCCATCTCTGAGCCCTAAGGCTCTAAAGCCGTTGTAGGCTCCTACCAAACCGGCGTACCTACCAAAGCCAATAAGGCGCGCGCCATTTGGTTTTGTGATGGTTTCATGGTCATACAATTCTATGTTTTTGGCAAGCATGGCTTGTAAAAGGGCTCTGTTATAAGGTTGTTTTTTTATGGTATGGCTAAAAAAGAAATACTTTTTATTAGGCAATAGCGCGTCTATGGGTACTTCTTTAACGCCAATAAGTACATCTGCCTGGCTTACATCTTGCAACACCTCAAAGCCAGCCTGCGTGTATGCGGTATCTGGAAAGATGCGCACATCACTAGACTCTACTATAAAGCGGGCATCTGGATACTGCGCTGCTGCTTGTTTTAATTTACTAGGAGAGAAAACAACCCTTCTATCTGGGGGGTTTTTACGTTCTTTTATAATGGCAAAAGTGATTGGCATTTGATGTCTTTTTTGAATTTTAAACTATGGTGGTAAAGATAGGGTTTTTCGTGTATCTTTACAGACCACTTTTAAAGCGCATGATTGCTTTTTATAGTGGTACTTTGTTTTTAAAAAACACTTTGTTGGTGTTTTTTAAGGGTGAACAAAAAAGTGTAGAGCCTTATGGCTTTGTATTTTTATAATGGGGTCGACTGGTTTTGACAGCGGGTTCACTAGTATGGTAAGCATGTAGAGCGCTGGAAAACAGCTCTTAAATCTCATTTTTCATACTTTTAAACGGCGAGAATAACTACGCCCTAGCTGCATAATCCGAATTATAGTAGGATTACGCCTCGGTCTACAAGGTAGACAAGCAGGAAGTCACTCAAACACCTTGGTTTACGGTTTTTGATATAGTGACTTCGTAAAAGTAAACCTATTGAGGGTGGTGTCTAGACGCCCTTAAGACATCTAAGTTAGGATAAGGCATGCGTTGGTGGTTTTTGGCCGGCAATTGCTCGAAAATTTAAACAAAAACTAAACATGTAGAAGGCTGTAATAGTACACGTTTGGACGAGGGTTCGAATCCCTCCGACTCCACGACACTCACAATTGCAACGTGGGTAAAAACCTAAAAAAATCCAACAAGCATTTTCGCTTGATTGGATTTTTTTGTTTTTAAACACCAGGGCTGCAAGCCTCTGGCAATTGTATTTGCAACATTGGAGCCTCAGAGATCTATAACCCCTACTACCCTACTATCTCTTTGTCTGTTTTATAAATTACACCAATGTTAATAAGTAATATTTCGAAGTTGATTGTATTTTAGCAATTGTGCTATTTGGCAGAGGATTTAGTTAAAAAGTAATCGAAAATTGAGATGTTTTTAGTTATATTGTGCTTACTATTTTAGTAAATATAAACCATGTTAAAGAAGTGCTCAAAAAGAAGGGAATCAAACAAACCTAGTTGGCTGAAAAACTTGGGAAGAGCTATAATACTGTCTCTTATACACATCTGACGCT
>CAJXUG010000053.1:0-11566 GCA_913060785.1 uncultured Flavobacteriaceae bacterium
TTTCTGCCTGTCTCGTGGGCTCGGAGATGTGTATAAGAGACAGAGCTTGGTGATAATCTCCATTAGACAAACTACTAATTTTTTTCGCTTTTTTATCTTCAACTCCTTTGTTTTCAGTGAGTTGACTAGATATAACATTTTCTGGAAGTAATGGGAATTGTAATTTCTGACATCTTGATTGTATAGTGCCTAAGATGTGCTCTTCATGTTCTGTTAATAACAATAGAACCGTTTTTTGTGGAGGCTCTTCTACTAATTTTAAAATCTTGTTTGCACAGGCTGTATTCATTCTATCTGCCATCCAAATAATCATGATTTTGTGTCCTCCTTCATAGGCCTTTAAAGACAATGTCTTAAGCATTTGCTTTGCCTCATCCACACTTATGTTTCCTTGCTTTTTCTCTATGCCCAAATAAGCCAACCAATCATACAAAGAGCCGTATTGGTTTTCTGAAACAAACGCTCTCCAGTCTTCTATAAACAGCGCAGAAAAAGGATTTTTTTTAACCTTCTCATTTGTGTTTACAGGAAACACAAAATGTAAATCTGGATGCGCAAGATTTGCAACCTTAGCCATGCAATTTTCATGTCCCTTAGACCCAACAGCATGATTGCTAGACAAAATAGCTTGAGCATAGGCCAAAGCCATAGGTAATAAGCCGCTACCCGTTTTCCCCACAAAGAGTTGAGCGTGAGGAATTCTACCATTTTCTATGCTTTTTAGCAAATGGGTTTTAATGTGTGTTTGGCCTAATATGTTAGAAAAAAGCATCTGCAAATGTAGGGAATTATTACAAACACTACCGCCAGAAAAATCTAGTATTACTTGCCACTAAAAACTGTATATTTGCGCCATTAAAGATTAACTATGAAAACGATACAAGACATAAATTTTAAAGACAAAAAAGCACTAATAAGGGTAGATTTTAATGTGCCATTAAACAGTGAGCTTGTTGTTACAGACGCCACTAGAATTGAGGCAGCAAAACCAACCATTGTTAAAATATTGCAAGACGGAGGGAGCTGCGTGTTACTATCTCATCTTGGAAGACCCCAAAACAAAGAGCTAGAATTTTCATTGCAACACATCGTTGAGGCGGCAAGCACGGTTTTAGGTGTACACGTTTTATTTGCCCCTGACTGTGTTGGAGACATTGCAGAAACTGCAGTAGCAAACCTTAAACCAGGAGAAATATTGCTGTTGGAAAATGTAAGATACTACAAAGAAGAAACTGCAGGAGATTCTGGATTTGCAAAAAAACTCTCCAAGCTAGGAGATATTTATGTAAACGACGCTTTTGGCAGCGCACACAGAGCGCACGCATCAACAGCAATTATCACAGAAAATTTCCCAGAAAACAAATGTTTTGGCGCGCTACTCGCCTCAGAAATAAAAAGCCTCGAAAAGGTATTAGGCGACAGCAAAAAACCAGTTACTGCTGTTATTGGAGGGGCAAAAGTCTCCTCAAAAATAACAGTAATAGAGAATATTTTAGATAAAATTGATCACCTTATTATTGGTGGCGGCATGGCCTTTACATTTATAAAAGCTCAAGGAGGAAATATAGGCACCTCACTAGTTGAGGATGACAAACAGGCTCTTGCCTTACAAATTTTAAAGAAAGCCAAACAAAAGGGGGTAGAAATTCATCTACCTGTAGATGTGATTGCTGCAGACCAATTTTCTGAAAAAGCCAACACACAAATAAGCCCGATTAACCAAATACCCGAAGGTTGGATGGGCCTAGATTCTGGACCACAATCAAACAGTAATTTTGCAGATGTGATTTCAAAATCAAAGACAATTTTATGGAACGGTCCTGTTGGTGTTTTTGAAATGGAGCTTTTTTCTGGCGGAACCATCTCTATAGGAAATGCAATAGCAAATGCAACACAGCAAGGAGCCTTTTCTCTTGTTGGCGGTGGAGACTCCGTCGCCGCTGTAAAGCAATTTAACCTGAGTAAAAAAGTAAGCTACGTTTCTACAGGCGGCGGCGCAATGCTAGAAATGCTTGAAGGGAAAACACTTCCAGGAATACAAGCAATACGTGACTAAACACCCATTAGCTTAGAATAAGGCTATTGATCTTTTTTTAAAATCAACACGCAGGTGTTTGAATTGCTTATTTTTGGGTAAAATCTTGGCAACATAATTGCGTTGTTATATATGTATGAAACATCTTTTGTATAGTATTGTCTTTCTAGTGTACACTTTTGGGTATAGCCAAGATTCTTTGGCCTACCATCAAAACAAGCGGCAAGACCCTGTTTATATGCAAAGCCAAGATACTTTACAGCGCATCAAAACTCAGGCAAAAGACACCATACAAGCCGTCGAGGCGCCCATAAACTCCCTGGATATACTAGCCGTGAAGGTCTTGCCAGATAGCACAAAAATTAAACTTCAAGACATGGCCTTGGCAAGGCGCTATGACAGTCTTTGGCTTGACGAGCTATATAATAATGATATGTTTGAGCAAATCTATGGTAGTATCACCGCCATGACCTATGACCCGGTGGAGTATATTGAGCTTCCAACAGACACCCTAAAAGCTCGCCTAGCTGAAATAAACAGCAGAACACCTTTTAATGTCGAGTACAATCCTGCGCTAGAGAGTGTAATTAAAAACTACCTCAAAAATCGCCGCTCAACTATGGGCAGGCTAATGGCGCTGAGCGACTATTATTTCCCAATGTTTGAACAGGCCTTAGATAAGCATAACATACCTCTGGAGCTTAAGTATCTTGCAATTGTAGAGTCTGCCTTGCGCCCAACAGCCGAGTCTAGAGTTGGCGCTACGGGGCTTTGGCAGTTTATGTTTAGTACTGGTAAAATGTTTGGACTAAACGTTAATAGCTATGTTGATGATAGGAGTGACCCCCTAAAAGCAACTGATGCTGCTTGTAAATACCTTCAGGCACTTTACAAACGCCTTGGCGATTGGGATTTGGCTCTGGCTGCATATAATTCTGGTCCAGGGAATGTTTCTAAGGCCATTAGAAGATCTGGGGGACGAATAAATTATTGGAACATACGCCAACATCTTCCGCGCGAAACTGCAGGGTATGTACCGGCTTTTTTAGCAACGATGTACATTTTTGAGTACTCAAAACAGCACGGCTTTAATAGCGACGGGCCAAGAATACCTTATATAGCCACAGACACGATTCATATAAAAAAACAAATCGCCCTAGAACATGTTGCCCACCTCACCGATATTGATCTTGCAGAAGTAGCGTTTTTAAACCCGCAATACAAGCTAGGGATTATACCGGTGGTTAAAAACCAGACCTACACCCTCAGATTACCTATCGATAAAGTTGGGGTGTTTGTGGCAAACCAAGACACCATATACGCATACGCACAGCAGGCATTTAATAAAAGAGAAAAACCCCTGCCTGAACTAAATGATTTAGACAAAAAAATATATTATAAGGTGAAAAGCGGAGACTACTTAGGTAAAATTGCTGCTAGATTTGGCGTGAGGATAAGCCAAATAAAAAGATGGAACAGCCTTAAAAATAATAATTTAAAAGTTGGAAAACGCCTTGTAATATTTCCGAGAAAAGCGCCAAGTGTTGCCACAAAAAAGCAATCAAGCAAGGGCCAAAACACCAAAACATACACCGTAAAACAAGGAGATTCCCTTTGGAGTATAGCGCAGCAATACCCGGGAGTTAGTGTGGTCGATATTAAAAATAAAAACAATCTTAAAAGCGCCAAATTAAACCCAGGCATGGAGCTTAAAATTTTAGAGTAACCAGTTAATTATTTTGTATGAAACCCATCTATGTTTTCTTTCTTTCGTTTATTACTTTAGCTGCTTGCGGGGACACAACAAGTTCCACTATAAAATACAAACAACCCTCTGTAGGCAACATTAACACCCTTCAAGTTGTGACGCCCAATCCCCTTTGGGAAGGTGTTGTTGGCGACCAGATACTTGCTAGTTTTGCCTCCCCTACACCGGGACTGCCTCAGGATGAGCCTTTATTTTCTATAAGCCAATTACCGCCAGAGGTTTTTAGCGGTTTTGTAAAAACATCTCGATTGTTTTTGCATGTCACTATTGGAGAAAAAGACACCCTAGTGATCAGAAAAAACCCATATGCAAAACCTCAAACAGGTGTTTTTATAACAGCCCCCTCTCAAGAGAAGCTGGTAAGTATAATTAAGGAAAACACTCCTAAAATTATAAATGAGTTTAAACGCTCAGAAATTAAAGAAAGGCAAAGACGCACTAAAAAATCAAAACTAAGGCTAGACTCCTTACCCTCTGCTTTCGGTCTAACTCTTGAAATTCCCTCTGCGTATCATATTGCCAAATCTGAGGCAGATTTTTATTGGATACGCAAAGAGCTTAAATCTGGACACACTAATATTATAATCTATCAAGTCCCTTTAAATACAATCCCTCAAGATAGCACAACTCTTAGGGAAATAATTAAAATGAGAGACGCCATTGGCATTAAGCAATTGCCCGTTGAGGATGGTGATAAATTTATTACAGAAGAAGCCTATCCGCCCTATATTCTAGAAACAACCATCAACAATAAATTTGCTTTTGAAACCAAAGGAACTTGGGAAATAAAAAACCAATGGATGGCAGGCCCTTTTGTTAATTATGCCGTAAGGGATACAGCCAATAACAGGTATCTCATACTAGAGGGGTTTACCTATGCGCCGTCAAGCTCAAAAAGAGATTTGCAATTGGAGTTAGAGTCTATTTTGAAATCTGTAAAGATAAAATAGAGGCCCCTCTTCTAACTTAAAGACCTACAAACACAAAAAACCCCACCAGTTATGGAAAAAATATATCATCTTTCTACCTGTGATACCTGTAAAAGAATCATAAACGATCTTGACCCCCCAGCCGAATTTGTTTTTCAAGATATTAAACAAGACCACATTAACGTAAAACAACTGGAGGCCCTAAAGGCCCTTTCGGGGAGCTATCAAGCGCTGTTTAGTAAACGCGCTAGACTCTACAATGAGAGAGCCCTTAAAGAGCAAACCCTTAGTGAAGAAAACTATAAAAACCTTATTTTAGAGCACTACACTTTTTTAAAGCGCCCGGTTGTTGTAAATAGTGGGCAAATTTTTATTGGTAACAGCAAAAAAGTTGTGGCCCAAGCCAAAGCTTCACTTCAAAATAAATGATAAGTCCAAGGTTACTTGCTATTATTGCGGCCTTTGCTGCAAGTTTTATTTATGGCGTAAACCACACCATAGCAAAAGGCCTCATGCCGTCTGTGATCTCTCCTTATGGGTTTATACTTTTAAGGGTTGGTGGTGCGGGGGTAATTTTTTGGATTTTAGGACTTTTTTATAAAAAAGAAACCATACAAACCAAAGATTGGATACGCATAATAGCGTGCGCCTTTTTTGGCATGGTGTTAAACATGACCATGTTTTTTAAAGGCCTTAGCCTATCTACTCCCATAAACAGTAGTGTTGTTATTACCATTGCACCTGTCTTGTTGCTTGTGTTGTCTGGAGTGTTTTTAAAAGAGCACATAACTTTAATTAAAGCCATTGGTATTGCCTTAGGTCTGGCCGGAGCCCTTGCACTTATTTTGTTTGGCGAAAAAACACAGCCCAATGCCCCAAACATACCCTTAGGAAATATGTTGTTTTTGATAAACGCTGCCTCCTACTCTATTTACTTAATAATTGTAAAACCACTTACAGCAAAGTACAGCGCCATTACGCTTATGAAGTTCTTTTTCTTGTTTGCAGTAATAATAAACATTCCAATTGGTTGCCAGGAGTTTGTAAGTGTAAACTGGCTAAACCTTGAGTATGAAACAATAGGGCAACTAGCCTTTGTGGTGGTTGGCACAACGGTACTCACATACTTATTCAATATTTATGCGCTAAAACAACTAAGCCCTTCTGTTTTGGGTGTCTTTATGTACTTACAACCCTTAATTGCAACACTATTTGCAGTTCTTATGGGCTCAGACACACTTACTACAATTAGAGTTGTTGCGGCCACGCTCATCTTTTTAGGGGTGTATCTTGCCACGCGCAAGAAACCAAAAAAACAAACTAGTACGCTTTAGTAATAGTGCTTAGGCCGCTACTTTAAATCTTTAGGAACTTGCCCATGCTTGCGGGTATGTTCTTTTGTAATGATGTAAAAGTCTGCAGTTTTTTCTAGCCCGCTAAGACTATTAAAAAGGGTGTCAGGGAGGCTTCTTAGTTTGCGTTTGGCAAGATCTATCCATCCGCCCATCATTTCACAGCGCGCTATGTTTTTACCGGTATGGTCAAAGAAGTTATGCTCAAATGAAAAATACATGCCATCTTCACTTAACCCCTTAAGGGCTAGACTTACCGTGATTGGTTTTCCTGGAAAGACCTCTTTAAAATAAAACATATGCTCGTAAAACACAACAGGGCCTATGTTGTTGGCCACCATGTTGGCTTGACCAAACCCGTTTTCAAGCATATAGCTCAGGCGGGTGTGGCTCATAAAATTTATATATGCGCTGTTGGCTAAATGCCGATTGGCATCAATATCATTCCACCGAATTTCAAACTCTTTTAAATACATGCTATTGTTGTTGTGTGGTTACTGTTTTATTATGCTAGCTTTCAATAAAGGCTATTACTTTAGTGTACACCTCTTCTGCTTTTAAATCATGCTTTAGCCCACAGGTAATATATGTGTTTATTTTTGGATGTTTTTTAAGCGCTTTTTCAATAGGCTCAAAAGGGGTTACCGCATCCTTTTTATCATGAATAACCAGCACGGGCTGTGTTACTTTTTCGAAAAAAGAAATTAATTTAACGTCCTGATGCGGTATTTTAAAAATGGCATTCACCTTTTTACTTAAATTGGATACAGAGCGTTTCGAGAGCCCAAGTATTTCTTTAAAATAAGTAAATACAGCATCCATTCCAGAGGCCGCTCCCATGACTATAAATTTTTTGACATCAACACCGGGGTTCATCGCGTAGCAATACCCAAGGGCTGTATTGCTAAGGGAGTGACCAATTATAGTGTCTATAGGCCCAATGTGCTCCAAAGAAGCCTCAATAGCCTGTCTAAAGACCTCTACATTGAGCTTGTCTCCTCCAGACATACCGTGCCCAGGAGCATCAAGCGCATAGATGGTATATTTTTCCTTTTCAAGCATATTATAATACGGTAACCAGCGCTGAGAGTTGCTTTCCCAGCCGTGTAAGAAAAGAATTTTTTTTGGCCCACTACCCCATTTGTGAAGAACCGCGGAATTTTTTTCAAGCAAAAGGGTGTGTTGCGTTCCCTTTTCAAAAAACGCTTTTCCTTTTTCTGAAATGCCAGCTCTGCGCACCTTGCACAACAAATTAAAAGCAAAATTTGCGCCCCATAGGGGTGCGATAATAGCTGCGGCGTTTAAAAATAAGCCTATGGATTTAGTGATAAGTTGTTTCATATACATAAAAGAGCAAAACACATAATTAGGCTGTTAATTTAACCTGTAGGTTTTTTCCAGCCGCAAAGATACCAATAGCCTTTCTTATAATCGGGAATTACTTTCAATGTATTGTTTTGCGCCCTTAAGATGTCTTAAAAGTTTAGTAGTTTTGAGCCTCGTGTAACACCTATTTAGAAACACTGTATTCATGCCAATTATTAGCTCCGGGTATAAAGCCAAAGGCCTTTTTAAAAGCGGCCATTTTTCTACTATTTATTCTGCCAAATTACGGCCCATTCCTACAGTGCCACAGGTAAGAAAACGGCTAGAGCTCACCGATGGCGATTTTGTAGACATAGATTGGAGCTATCACAAAGCTACAGGAGCTAAAAGCAATAAAGTTGCCATATTACTTCACGGCCTTGAGGGAGACGCCCAACGAGTGTATATGCAAGGGCAGGCCAAGGCTCTAATTAAAGATGGTTGGGATGTTGCCGCGATGAATCATCGAGGATGCAGCGGTGAGGAAAACCGCCTGTACCTATCATACAACAGTGGGCGCACCCAAGACTTATCTGAACTGGTAGACCACATACTCACTCAAGAGCAGTACTCAAAAGTTGCGCTTATAGGTTTTAGTTTGGGAGGAAATTTATTGTTAAAATACCTTGGAGAATCTAGAGAGATTTCACATAAAATTGTTGCAGGAATTGCCATCTCTGCCCCTATAGACCTGCAGTCTTCCCTGGACTTTTTAATGAAAAAACGCAACAGACCATACACCCTTGTTTTTTTGAAGGATTTGCGCAATAAGTACAAGAGAAAAATGAAATTATTTCCTGGGGTGATGTCCAAAGAAAAACTCAGTCAAGTAAAAACATTACTTGATTTTGATAACATATACACAGCACCAGCGCATGGATTTAAAAATGCAGCAGAATACTACCAAAAAAGCAGCGCCTTAGATTTCTTGCCAAACATTAAAATACCTGTACTTATATTAAATGCGGAAAACGACAGCTTCTTGGCCCCTGCGTGTTATCCTTTTGATGTTGCAAAACACCATAAAAATATTTACCTTGAGGTACCAAAAACCGGAGGGCATGTTGGCTTTCATGTAACAAATGCCGAGTATTACTCTGAGCTACGGGTGTTAGATTTTTTAAACGCTATACAATGATATCAAACCAATATACAGATCAAAACCAGTTATATATAGCCCTTGGATACTGCGCTTTTATGCTGCTACTTGGATGGTTGCTTAAAAAATTTCCGCCCAAAAAAATAAATCACCTGTACGGCTATAGAACTCAAAGGTCTATGAAAAATCAAGCTACTTGGGAAGCCGCCAACACGTATTCCTCTTTGGTTTTTTTTAAAGTCTCTTTGTATAGTTTTTTTATTCCTGTGGCGCTTTACTTTTTGTATCCACAACTAAACGTATTGATTACCATTATTACAAACACGCTATTATTATTCTATGTGCTATATGCCACAGAAAAACATATAAAGGCCCGTTTTGATACACAAGGAAACCCCTTAGACCAGACACCCCAAACAAAGCACTGATGATTTGTGTACCTTTGGTGTCAAATTAAAACAATATTAAATACAACCCATGATTCAATCCATGACAGGGTACGGCAAACACGTGATACAGTTGCCAACCAAAAAAATAACCGTAGAAATTAAATCTCTTAACAGTAAAAGTTTAGATTTAAACACCCGGGTTCCTTCTGCATACAGACAAAAGGAACTAAACATTCGTAAATTGTTAGCAACAGCACTTACACGAGGAAAAATAGACCTGAACTTGTTTGTAGAATCAACAGGAGAACAAACAGCCACCAAAATCAATGAAACAACCCTAAGGCAATACATGGGGCAACTCTCTGAGGTTGTTGCCGCAGACCAAATAGAGCTTTTAAAAATGGCTGTTAAAATGCCAGATGCTTTTAAAACAGAACGCGAAGAGATTGACGAAGATGAGTTTTCTGAAATTTTAAAGGCTGTCACTCAGGCCTTAGTTGAAATAAACATTTACAGGACAGACGAGGGTGAGGTCTTGAAAAATGATTTCTTGCAACGCATTACTATTATTGGCAAGCATCTGCAAGAGGTTCTTGCAATAGATAGCCAGCGTATAGAAGGGGTTAAACAACGCCTACGTAGCGCAGTAAAAGACCTTAAAGAAAAGGTTGACGAAAATCGGTTTGAACAAGAGCTGATTTATTATCTAGAAAAATACGATATCACAGAAGAGAAAGTACGCCTAGAAAATCATTTAAGTTATTTTAAAGAGGCTATTCACAGCGATGATAGTAATGGAAAAAAACTAGGGTTTATTACTCAAGAGATTGGTCGTGAAATAAATACAATTGGGAGTAAAAGTAATTTTGCGCCAATGCAACAATTGGTGGTACAGATGAAAGATGAGTTGGAGAAAATAAAAGAACAAGCTTTAAACGTACTATAATGGCAAAAGGAGGAAAGTTAATTGTGTTTTCTGCGCCCTCTGGAAGTGGGAAAACAACTATTGTTCAGCATTTACTAAAACAAGAGAGCCTGAATTTAGAGTTTTCAGTTTCTGCGACCTCTCGAGAGCCTCGCGGAGAAGAACAACACGGTAAAGAGTATTATTTTTTAAGCCTCTCTGATTTTAAAACACACATGAAGCAAGATGACTTTTTAGAATGGGAAGAAGTGTATCGCGATAATTTTTATGGCACCCTTAATAGTGAGATAGAGCGTATTTGGGCCATGGGCAAGAATGTTATTTTTGACATCGATGTTGTTGGTGGGCTAAGAATTAAAAGAAAGTTCCCAGAAAGAACCCTGGCTGTTTTTGTTAAGCCACCGAGTGTTGAGGAATTGAAAATTAGGCTTAAAAACCGAAAAACAGAAAGTGACGAAAAAATAAATATGCGCATAGCCAAAGCCTCTGTAGAGATGGCAACCGCCCCTAGGTTCGATCATATTATTTTAAATGACACCCTGGAGCACGCTTTGGAAGAAGCCTCCAAGTTGGTGGCTAGTCACATCGCTAAGCCATTTATAAACGCAGCGTCTCTAGACAATCCTCATAGTATTTTAGAAGAAGAATAAATGACAGGTTCAAAAAAAATAGGACTTTATTTTGGCACATTTAATCCTATTCATGTGGGTCATTTGGCCATTGCCAACCACATGGTAGAGTTTAGTGATTTAGACCAGGTATGGATGGTGGTAACACCTCACAACCCTCATAAAAAGAAAAGCTCTTTGCTAGACAACAATCACCGTTTAACGATGGTTGATATTGCCTTAGAGGAGTATCCCAAAATTAAGTCAAGCGCCATTGAGTTTGATCTACCTCAACCTAATTACACGGTTAACACCTTGGCTTTTTTAGAAGAAAAACACCCAAACCAAAAGTTTTGCCTAATTATGGGAGAGGACAATCTCAATAGTTTCCATAAATGGAAAAATTATGAGGTAATACTTTCCAGGTACGAGCTGTTTGTTTACCCTAGACTGAGCTCAAACAAAGCAATTACTTCTTTTGAGGATCATCCTAAAATAACTAAAGTATTGGCCCCCATTATGGAGATTTCTTCTACCTTTATTAGAAACGGAATTAAAGATCAAAAAAATATTCGCCCTCTGTTGCCCCAAAACGTTTGGCAGTATTTGGATGAAATGAACTTTTATAAATAATTCTTGCAGTTATCTTTAGTTAAAAATACGTTAGCAATTTTGAGAGATGAAGTATAAACATTGGTGTTTGTTTTTTTTGGCGCTTGTTTTTTGTGGTTGCACCCCAGAACTATTTCAGCCACAGCCGCGCTCGTTCTCTGAGGGGGACCTATCGAGCTGCGTGTCCAGAGATTGCCCAAAGATTACCATCGATTATCTTTTATACACCCCTCAGGACAATCGTGAAATACAACTTAACAAGGCTATAACGGCCTTCATTGCTGCCTCTCTGCACCTTGAGGACCCTACACAAGAGCCAACGGCATTAACCATAGCGGCAGCCGCAAAAGGGTTTGTGGGTTCTTATTGGCGTGATCATGCAGAATTTCCAGATTTGGCAGCGGCTTATTTTGTTGAGGCCTCGGTAACCGAGACCCACAGAGATGATTTGTTTTTATCTTTAGAATTTAAGCAATATAAATAC
>CAJXUG010000054.1:0-11464 GCA_913060785.1 uncultured Flavobacteriaceae bacterium
CGAGATTTCTGCCTGTCTCGTGGGCTCGGAGATGTGTATAAGAGACAGCAAGAAAGACAGCGTAACACTTGCCCTTGTAACAAGCCTGAAAAAAGAAGTAGGTATCAATGACCAAGACATTGAGATTAATGTAGAAAAAAGTGTAGTGTTTATCTCCTTGAGTGATAAAGTACTATTTTCAACAGGAAGTTATAATGTAACTGAGAGAGCTAGAGAAATTTTAGGAAAAGTTGCCACAGTAATTAATGGTAAGCCAGAATTTGAAGCTATGGTAGAAAGCCACACAGACAACGTACCATATAATGGTAGCGTACTTCAAGACAACTGGGATCTAAGTGTAAAACGTGCTACTTCTATTGTAAGAGTATTACAAGACTTGGGCGTTAAGCCACAACAGTTAATAGCTGCTGGTCGTGGAGAGTACCTTCCACTGGTTGATAATGATACTCCAGAAAACAGATCAAGAAATAGAAGAACAAAAATATTAATTCTTCCTAAAATTGATCAATTCTACAAAATGATAGAAGATGAAATGAAAAACATGTCTGAGGGTCAACCAGAAGAGACACCTACAGAAAACCTAGAAAACACACCTCAAGATCTGGAAAAAAACACTCCAGAGGAGAAAAAAGACAATACACCTGAAGAAAAAAAGGACAATACACCTCAACTTTAAACAGGTAACACCTATAATTAAAATCCCAACCATATGGTTGGGATTTTTTGGTTGTACTCATTTTAAATGCTATTATATATCAGGACGTTACTATCCAAACTCATATCTTAAAAAATAAAAAAGCCTGTGTTATAATCTAACACGGGCTTTTTTTTATATTGAGAATTCTTTATTTTTTCTTAGCAGTGGTTACCTTTTTATTTTGAGTTACTGCTTTTTTAGTTGCTTTAACAGGCGCCTTATTTACTTGCTTGCTTGCCGCCTTTTTTTTAGAAGTTGCTTTAGGAGTTTTATCCTCAGGGGTTGCATCTCTGGCAGGCTTGTCTTCACCCTCCTGGGCTGGCTCAGAGAAGTCTGTAAATCCGTTTTTTACTAAAAGGTTATACCATTGTACTACTTTTTTGATATCACTTGGGTATACGCGGTCTTCATCATAGTCTGGCAAAATACCAAAAAAGAATTCTTCTAATTCTAATTTAGCCACTTTATGGCTAATGGTTTGTTTTCCATCTTCTTTGGTTGCAATCTTTTCAAAGATTTCACGAAGTGGCACCTCCTTGGTTAAGGTATAGATAGCAATTTCTGTAAGTAAACTCACATTATGCCTTGCACTCACACTAATTTTTTTCTGGTCTAATAAAGACTCTGCCAAAAAACCACTACGTGTTTGCTTGGTCATTTTATACAATCCTGGCTTTCCGGAAATTGATAATACTTTTTCTAAACTCATAACTATTAAAAAATCTTTAAGTACGAAATATTAATCTGTAATTTTCAAACAATACTGTTAACTGTTTGTATTTAATGCAAAGATGTTTTGAAATTTTTTGATACGCAACCCTTTAACGTTTCTTTTTAGCATTAGGGAAACGCATGCGGTAATCTGCATTTGCTTTTCCTTTACTTATATTGGTTAATCTACCTTTTAATATTCTCTTTTTAAGTGAAGAGAGTTTGTCAGTAAATAAAATCCCCTCGATATGGTCATACTCATGTTGAATAATTCTTGCAATAATACCGGTATACTTTTGGGTGTGCTTTGTAAAGCTTTCATCATAATACTCTATAGTAATATCTGGCTTTCTGTAAACATCTTCACGTACATCTGGAATACTTAAACAACCTTCATTGAAAGCAAACTCCTCGCCTTGCTCCTCAAGTATAGTTGCATTAATAAATGTTTTTTTAAATCCTTCAACCAAGGCTAATTCTTGAGCATCCATAGCATCCTTATCAGCAAATGGACTTGCATCTACCAAAAATATACGAATTGGCAAACCAATTTGTGGCGCTGCCAAACCTACTCCACTGGCCCCGTACATGGTTTCATACATATTTTCTAGTAGGGTGTCTAAATTAGGGTATGCTTTAGATATATCTTCACATTCTTTTCGTAACACAGGATCGCCGTAGGCTACAATTGGTAAAATCATTTTGTATTATTTAGTATATAAAAATTGTTGTAAAATAATGGTAGCGCTTATTTCATCTACAAGAGCTTTGTTTTGTCTTTGTTTTTTTTTCAAGCCGCTATCAATCATGGTCTGAAAAGCCATTTTACTTGTAAAGCGTTCATCTACTCTCACTATAGTAATGCTTGGAAATTTAACTCCAAAGCCTTTAATGAAATTTTGAATATTCCCTTCTATATTTGAGGGCGTTCCATCTCTTTGGGTGGGCTCACCAACTACGATGGTTTCTACCTTTTGCTCAGAAAAATAGTGGCTTAAAAATGGCATCAATCCATGAGTTTCAACAGTGGTAAGGCCAGAGGCAATAAGCTGTAACTCATCAGTCACGGCTATCCCTGTGCGTTTACTACCGTAGTCTATGGCGAGGATTCTTCCCATTTTTAGTGCAAAAATAAAGGTTTATAGTATAGTATGCTACATATGGTGTATTTAATCATTAGGGTGTTTATATTTGTATATTATAAAAAAAACACAACCAGAAAAAACGCCATGAAAGACCTTCAAGATATAATAGAAAAAGCCTGGGAAGACCGTTCTTTATTAAACCAACAACCAACCATAGACGCCATTAGAGAAGTTGTGCGTTTGTGTGATCAGGGAATACTGCGCTGTGCAGAACCCTCAGAAAATGGTTGGAAGGTGAACCAATGGGTAAAAAAAGGGGTTGTTTTGTATTTCCCAATACAAAAAATGGAAACTCTTGAAGCAGGTATTTTTGAATATCATGACAAAATTCCTTTAAAAACAGGATATAAAGAAAAAGGAATTCGGGTAGTACCTAATGCTATTGCACGTCACGGAGCGTATATAAGCAAAGGTGTTATTCTTATGCCTAGCTATGTAAACATTGGCGCATACGTAGACCAAGGTACCATGGTAGATACCTGGGCTACTGTTGGAAGTTGTGCTCAAATAGGTAAAGATGTTCACCTAAGTGGTGGGGTTGGTATAGGAGGCGTTTTAGAACCTCTTCAAGCAGCGCCCGTTATCATTGAAGACGGCGCTTTTATTGGTTCACGTTGTATTGTTGTAGAAGGAGTACGTATAGAAAAAGAAGCTGTTTTAGGAGCCAATGTAGTACTTACTATGAGCACCAAAATTATAGATGTCACTGGAGAAACACCCCTTGAAACCAAAGGAGTTGTTCCTGCAAGATCTGTGGTGATCCCTGGAAGTTATACCAAAAAGTTTCCTGCCGGAGACTTTCAAGTTCCATGCGCGCTAATTATTGGAAAAAGAAAAGAAAGCACCAATAAAAAAACATCTTTAAATGATGCCCTTCGCGAATATAACGTAGCAATATAAAGGCAAAATCTAAATGTAAAATTTAACTTTCGTGTAGTTGAATAATGCTATTATTAAAGCGGATTTCTGGTGTTTACTAAATTAAAAAAACCTTATATTTAGCGTAGTAATTCTCGCTATGAAACCTCTTGTTGTTTTTTGTTTACTCTTATTGTTCTCTCCAATGATTTTGGTGGCACAAGAAGTAGCCGTTTTTGCACAATTTAATGGCCAGTATGACTACCTAGCATTTGGAAACACCCTAAACACTGGAGAAAACACAGGCGCTGTGCCTCCAACTCCATGTGAGATATTAACCTCTAGTAGTGCAAATTTTGAACTACAACCAGACCAGCAACTCATTGCTGCATACCTGTATTGGGCTGGTTCTGGAACGGGAGATTTTGAGGTAACACTAAACGGAGCGCAAATTACTGCTCAAAGAACCTTCTCAGAGACAATAAGCAATGGATTGGTTTATTTTGCAGCTTTTGCAGATGTAACCTCGCTTGTTCAAACAACTGGAAACAGCTTATACACCCTTGCAGATTTAGACCTAACAGGTGTTATTGCTCCTTATTGTGAGAACACGACAAACTTTGCTGGATGGGCAATTACCGTTATTTATCAAGACAGCACATTACCTTTAAACCAAGTTACTGTTTTTGACGGTTTGGAGAGTGTTTCTGCAACCAACACCAATCTTACAATTAATCTATCAAACATAAATGTACTAGACAACGATGGAGCTAAAATTGGATTTTTAGCCTGGGAGGGTGACCAATCACTCTCTGTTAATGAAACCCTACAAATTAATGGAAACATCATAAGCAACCCTCCATTAAACCCTGCAGACAATGCTTTTAATGGCACCAACAGCTTTACCCAAAATGAACTTTTGTATAATATGGATATAGATTTTTATTCTATAGAAAACAATATAAGCCCCGGAGATACAAGCGCTGTTATTAACCTAACCTCTGGGCAAGACTTTGTAATGATTAATACTATTATTACGGTATTAAATTCTCAATTGCCAGACGCTACTATAAGTATAGATACAGTACAAGGGGGTGATATTTGTGGAGATAGAGATCTAGAAATTACCTATACGGTATACAACTTAAATTGTACAGATGCACTTCCCTCTGGCACACCAATTGCCTTTTATGGGGATACCACCCTTGTTGGCCAGAGTCAAACCACCGATATAATACCTATCTCAGGACAACAAACCAATACCATTACACTCACCATACCCATTGAAATTGGAGCAGATTTCCAGCTCAATGTATTTGTTGATGATAACGGAGCTGGAGTTAGCACGGTGTTTGAAATCATAGAAGACAACAACCAAGACACCGCCTCTATTACCCTTTTAGAACTGCCAGAGCAAACTGTATTACAAGATCTTGAAATTTGTGATGTTATCCCTTCGCTAAACTTTGATTTAACCCAAGGAGTTGTCCAGGCAGATCCTTTGGCCTTGCTAAGTTTTTATGAGACTAATGCAGATGCTGTTGCAAGTCAAAATACTATTGAAAACCCTACAAATTATACAAATATTCAAAACCCGCAAGAAATTTTTATAAGGGCAGATAACACCCAATGTTACCTTGTAAATTCTTTTACTATAGCGGTACTGGATTGCTCACTTCCAGATGCGACCATTGTCATTAACGGCCCTCTCAATACCTGTAGAGAAGAAACTCTAGAGGTTCAATACACTGTTTATAACACCCTTGGAACTGGCCCTTTACCCAGTAACACTCCTATCGCATTTTACATTGACGAGCAACTTGTAATGCAAGCACAAACGCAAGAAATTATTGCCATTGGAGACAGCCAGGATGGTTTTGTTGAAATTGTATTAGACGCCTCAATACCAAATAATTTTACTTTTTTGGCCGCTGTAGATGATACTGGAGTAAACCAAGGTATCGTTGAAGAGCGAAACGAGACAAACAACCATTTTACATTACCAGTAACTTTTTTAACCATAGACCCCATAGCAGCCCTTCCAGATTTGCTGTTGTGTAATGAAGGTTTTAATAGCGCGGTTTTTGATCTTACCCTACAAAATGATCTAATAAGCAGTAATACAGTTGATATTATACGTTTTTACACCTCTCTAGAAAATGCACTATCTAATAGCTTTGCCATTACAAATCCTTCAAGCTATCAAAGTTTGAGTGCTGAGCAAGAAATTTTTGTTAGGCTAGACACGGCTGTTTGCTTTGCTGTAAGTTCTTTTTGGATTACCATAGAGAACTGCCCACCTTTTGTGCCTCAAGGGTTTTCTCCCAATAGAGATTCGATTAATGATGTATTTGAAATTTCAGGGTTATTAAACATCTATGAAAACTTTGAACTAAAAATGTATTCCAGAGACGGTACTTTAATTTACATAGGAGGAAATGCCCAGGGTTTTTGGAATGCCATACCCAATACCGGACTATTATATGAGAAAAAACTGGTTCCTGTAGGCACTTATTATTATGTGTTGTTATTAAATGATCCATCAATGCCAACACCGCTCATTGGCTATGTATACGTGAACTATTAACCACTGTTGCACCCTACAAATAGTCTTTACTTTGTTTTAAAAACCAACAGTATTGTTTTGGGCTAATTTTAAGGAATTGATGGGCTTAATTTGGCTATTTTTGCCAGTGTATGAAATTCAATCTTGTTTCAAATTTTAAACCCACAGGAGACCAGCCCCAGGCAATAAAATCATTGGTTGATGGTATTAACTCCAAAGAGCAATATCAAACACTTCTAGGAGTCACAGGAAGTGGAAAAACCTTTACTGTTGCCAATGTTATTCAAGAGGTAGAAAAGCCAACCCTTGTCCTGGCCCATAATAAAACCTTGGCGGCGCAGCTTTACTCTGAGTTTAAACAATTCTTCCCAAACAATGCTGTAGAGTATTTTGTGTCTTATTATGATTATTACCAACCAGAAGCATTTATCCCATCAAGTGGCGTTTACATAGAAAAAGATCTTTCTATTAATGAAGAAATTGAAGTGATGCGTCTAAGCACTACCTCCTCCTTACTCTCTGGGCGACGTGATGTTATTGTTATCGCATCTGTATCCTGCCTATATGGTATAGGGAATCCTGTAGAGTTTCAGAAAAACGTAATCTCACTTGAAAAAGGACAGGTAATTTCAAGAACAAAATTATTACACAAACTGGTGCAAAGTCTTTACTCGAGAACCGAGGCAGATTTCAATCATGGTAATTTTCGCATCAAAGGAGATACGGTAGATATATTTCCTGGATATGCTGATAACGGCTTTAGGATTCACTTTTTTGGTGATGAAATTGAAGAAATTGAAGCTTTTGACCCTTTAAATAATAACGTTATTGAAAAATATGAACGGCTAAATATTTATCCTGCCAATATGTTTGTTACCTCTCCAGATGTGCTTCAAGGTGCTATCAAAGAAATTCAAGATGATTTAGTAAAACAAGTAGATTACTTTAAAGAAATAGGCAAGCATCTAGAGGCAAAACGTTTGGATGAACGTACTAATTTTGATTTGGAAATGATTCGAGAATTAGGCTATTGTAGTGGTATTGAAAACTACTCTCGCTATCTTGATGGACGTCTTGCAGGAACAAGACCGTTTTGTTTATTAGACTTTTTCCCTGATGATTTTTTAATGATTGTTGATGAATCTCACGTAAGTGTACCTCAAGTAGGCGCTATGTATGGTGGTGACAGATCTAGAAAGGTGAACCTAGTAGAATACGGTTTCAGGCTGCCCGCAGCCATGGACAACAGGCCCTTAAAGTTTGAAGAATTTGAAGCCATGCAAAACCAAGTAATCTATGTGAGCGCTACCCCTGCAGATTATGAACTAGAAAAAACTGACGGGGTGTATGTAGAGCAAATCATTAGACCCACAGGGCTATTAGACCCTCCCATAGAAGTGCGCCCAAGTCTTAATCAAATAGATGATTTACTTGAAGAAATACATAAACGTATTGAGCTTGATGAGCGAGTTTTGGTTACCACATTAACCAAACGCATGGCAGAAGAACTCACCAAATACATGGACCGTGTAAACATACGTTGTAGGTATATCCATAGTGATGTGGACACTCTAGAGCGTGTAGAAATTATGCAAGATTTACGCCTTGGGCTGTTTGATGTACTAGTTGGTGTAAATTTACTTAGAGAAGGACTTGATTTACCAGAGGTGTCACTAGTTGCCATATTAGATGCAGACAAAGAGGGCTTTTTACGAAGTGAGCGCTCACTTACGCAAACCATTGGTCGTGCTGCACGAAATTTAAACGGAAGGGCTATTTTATATGCAGATAAAATTACAAAGAGCATGCAAAAAACCATGGATGCAAGCCAGTATCGCAGAGAAAAGCAAATTGCCCATAATACCAAGGAAGGTATTACACCTATGGCTATTAAAAAGAGTTTTGAAAACTCCTTGACCAAATCAAAACAAGAAGCCTATGCCTTTGAAACAAAAGACACACTAGCAGCTCCAGAACCCGAGGGCCAATACCTAACAAAGCCACAATTAGAAAAAAAGATACGAGATACCAGAAAAGCAATGGAGAAATCTGCTAAGGAATTAGATTTTATGATGGCTGCAAAACTAAGAGATAAAATAAAATCGCTGCAAAAAACCGTAGCAGAGCTATTGTAATAACATCTGTTTGTTTTGGCTATTATTTTTTCAGTAATAAGGAGGTAAACTCGCGATACTTCTACTTTTAAACTTGCGCTCAAAGCATTACATTTGTATAAAACAAAACACATGTTAAAAGCAGGAGTTCTAGGTGCAGGACACTTAGGAAAAATACATTTAAAATTACTACAGCAATCAACAAAGTATACATTGGTTGGTTTTTTTGATGCCAATCAAGAGGCTGCTAAAGCCATAGAAAAAGAACATGGTTATAAAAGCTTTCCATCTATGGAGGCGCTTATTGAGGCCTGTGATATGATTGATGTTGTAACTCCAACAATACATCACTATCAGTGCGCAGAAAAAGTTATAACAGCCGGTAAGCATTTATTTATTGAAAAGCCCATAACACATACTGTTTCCCAGGCAGATAGTATTCGTGATTTGGCCAAAAAACACAGTGTTCGAGGACAAGTTGGACAAGTAGAGCGTTTTAACCCTGCTTTTATGGCCGTAAACCACATGATAGATAAACCCATGTTTATTGAAGCTCATAGATTGGCTGAGTTTAATCCTCGCGGTACAGATGTTTCTGTAGTGTTGGATTTAATGATACACGATATAGATGCTATTTTAAGTGTAGTGAAAAGTGATGTGAAAAAAGTACACGCAAGTGGAGTTTCTGTTATTAGTGAAACACCAGACATTGCCAATGCACGTATTGAGTTTGAAAATGGATGTGTTGCCAATCTCACGGCCAGTCGTATTTCTATGAAAAAAATGCGAAAAGCTAGGTTTTTTCAAAAAGACGCTTACATCTCTGTTGATTTTTTAGAGAAAAAATGTGAAGTGGTAAAAATGAAAGATGCTCCTAAAAACCCTGATGATTTTGCCATGGTGTTAACCAATGCAGAAGGAGTTAAAAAACAAATATATTTTGATAACCCGCAGGTGGCACCAAACAATGCTATTTTGGACGAGCTTGATAGTTTTGCAGATGCAATTACACAAGACAAAACCCCAGAGGTATCACTTACTCAGGGCGCAGAAGCTTTGCGAGTAGCCATGATGATTATTGAAAATTTTAAAACACTATAACAATAAAGAACATAATAGTTCCATTAATAAAATCGATTAATACTTATTTTTATGAAAAACGTAGCAGTAATTGGAGCCGGTACAATGGGTAATGGTATAGCCCACACCTTTGCACAAAATGATTATAAAGTACAATTAATAGATGTTTCTAGGGCCTCTCTAGATCGCGGATTGGCAACAATTGCCAAGAACCTAGACCGTATGGTTGCTAAAGAGAAAATCTCTGAAGCAGACAAAGCAAAAACGCTTAATAACATCACCACTTTTACGGATCTAAAAACGGGTGTTGAGTACGCTAGTTTAGTAGTTGAGGCAGCCACAGAAAATCTTGATTTAAAACTAAAAATCTTTAGAGACCTGGAAGCTTTTTGCCCGGATGACACCATCATGGCCAGTAATACTTCATCTATTTCTATTACAGAGATAGCTGCCGTAACTACCAGACCAGATATGGTTATTGGAATGCACTTTATGAATCCTGTACCTGTCATGAAACTAGTAGAAATCATTAAAGGATACAGCACAAGTGATCAAACATATAACACGGTAGCAGAAATTTCAAAAAGATTAGGGAAAATCCCTGTAAAAGTAAACGATTATCCTGGTTTTGTAGCCAACCGTATTTTAATGCCAATGATTAATGAGGCCATAGAGACACTCTACAATGGAGTTGCTGGTGTAAAAGAAATAGACACAGTAATGATGCTAGGAATGGCACACCCTATGGGTCCTTTGGCACTCGCAGATTTTATTGGTCTTGATGTTTGCCTTTCTATTTTAAATGTAATGTATGGCGGCTTTAAAAATCCAAAATACGCACCATGCCCCCTACTGGTTAATATGGTAATGGCAGGTAAACTTGGTGTTAAAAGTGCTGAAGGATTTTATGACTACAGCAACAATAGAAAAGCTGTAGATGTAGCTAAAATGTTCTGTTAATACAGGATTAATTTGTTGAATATATGGCAGAAATAAAACCATTTAAAGCAGTGCGCCCCGCGCGGGATAAGGTGAGCCTTGTTGCTGCAAGATCTTATGATAGCTATACCTCAGAGCAAAGAGAAGCCAGATTAAGAGACAACCCGTTTTCTTTTTTACATGTAGTAAACCCAGGTTATAAATACTCGCAAGTAATTGAGGGTGAAAAAAGGTATAATTTAGTTCGTAATAGATACCAAGAGTTTAAAGAAGATGGTGTTTTCATGCAAGAACAAACACCTTGTTATTATATCTATAAAATTGTTAATCATGAAGGAGTTGCCTTTACCGGTATAATAGCTGCTGCAAGCACTCAAGATTATGAAAAAGATATTATAAGAAAACACGAAGACACGCTAGAGTATAAAGAAGAAATCTTTGTTAAATACCTCAAAACGGTTGGTTTTAATGCAGAGCCAGTACTACTCACCTACCCAAATAATGATGCACTAGCTGGTATTATCTCTTCTGTAATGCAAACTAGAGCAGAGTATGAATTTACAACCACCCACAGAGACACCCATTACCTTTGGCCTTTAAGTGAAGCCCCAGTAGTATCTGAGATTTCAGAAATATTTAAGAAAATGCCAACACTCTATATAGCAGACGGGCACCACAGAAGTTCTTCATCCTGTTTGTTGGCTCAGCAGCTAGCCAAAGAAAACAAAAACCATACTTCAAAAGAGGCTTACAATTATTTTATGAGCTTTCTAATTCCAGAAAGCGACTTAAAAATATTTGAATTCAATAGGCTTATCAAAGATTTAAACGGCCTGAGCAAAGAAGAGTTTTTAATTCAGTTGGATTTTTCATTTAGAATAGAAAACAGAGCGCAACATTTTTACAAACCCACCAAAAAGCATCATTTCAGCATGTATCTAGATGGTGATTTCTACTCTCTTTATTTGCGAAAAGATACTTACGAAATAAACAACGCCCTACAGGCACTGGATACTCAAATTTTATACAAATTAATATTTGAACCAATTCTTGGTATAAAAGATCTAAGAAATGATACTAGAATTGCATATACAGATGGTAAAAAAGACATGGCATTTGTAAAAACAGCTGTAGACACCAAAGAATTTGCTGTTGGTTTTGGGATGTTACCTGTTACCACACAGGAGATGAAAAAAATAGCAGATGAGGGTTTAAAAATGCCCCCAAAGAGCACTTTTATAGAACCTAAACTAAGAAGCGGTATTACTATTTATGAATTTTAAATGATTGTAGCTTTTATAAAAACTAGTAATAGAAATTCATTATAACCTATACAGATGCTGTCTCTTATACA
>CAJXUG010000055.1:0-11212 GCA_913060785.1 uncultured Flavobacteriaceae bacterium
GAGATTTCTGCCTGTCTCGTGGGCTCGGAGATGTGTATAAGAGACAGCATCTAATTCTGTCCAGTTTGATATTGGAAACACACGTACATTTTGTCCATGTTCAATATCGCCATTTAACATATCAAATAATTCTGGGCGTTGATTTTTCTCATCCCATTGTCCAAAATCATCACGCACTGAAAAAATGCGTTCTTTAGCTCTTGCTTTTTCTTCGTCACGACGGGCGCCACCAATGCAAGCATCAAATTTAAACTCTTCGATAGCATCTAAAAGCGTTGTAGTTTGCAATTGATTTCTACTGGCATATTTGCCTGATTCTTCTTTTACCTTACCTTGGTCGATAGAATCTTGAACATTTCTAATTATTAAGTCTAAGCCTAGTTCTTTTACCAGTCTATCTCTAAACTCGATAGTTTCAGGAAAATTATGTCCCGTATCTATATGCATTAAAGGAAATGGGATTTTGGCAGGATAGAATGCTTTTACAGCAAGTCTTACCAAAGTGATAGAATCTTTTCCTCCAGAAAATAACAACACTGGTTTTTCAAATTGTGCCGTTTGTGTTTCAGCATTTGCGTCTACAGCATCTTTTACTGTTAATGGTTTTTTACGGGCTTGCATAATACCACGCATATTCGGGATACGAAGATCACTTTCTTCTACAATACCTTTTTGTCCCCCTACTACTAAAGGCAATTTAGCCTTTACAGTTTCTTTACCTCCATCAATTTCACGGATGGCGGTTGCTGTATCACCTTCAATTTCAAGGCTTATGCAGGTGTTTACAAAATTAGCACCAGTTAATTGCGCAATCATTCCAGGGACCATTCCGCCATTGTAATCAATAGATTCACGACCTCCAAGTACAAGGTCGTAACCACCTTCTTTTACTACATTGGCCAATTGCTTAGCAACTGAAAAACCATCGGTAGCTTCAGCGTCTACTCGAATCGCTTCGTCTGCACCTATGGCAAGAGCTTTTCTTAGCGTAGGTTCAGTTTCGGCACCGCCCACATTAACAACATGTACGCTAGCACCTTGCTTTTCTTTAAACCACATAGCGCGGGTAAGACCAAATTCATCATTAGGATTGATTACAAACTGTACCCCGTTTGTATCAAATTTGGTATCGTTATCGGTAAAATTAATTTTTGAAGTAGTGTCCGGTACGTGACTTATACACACTAATATTTTCATAGTATTCTTTATTTTGTTTGTAGTAGTTTGTTTTGTGTTTTGAAATTTTAATAATCATTAAAAAATCGACCACAAAGATAGTGAATATTATTCTAATTTGCTATGCATGCATAGCAAATAGTTGGCTATAAAATGTTAAATGCCTTCACTTGTGGTATAAAAAATAAGATAATAATACTATTTTTGTTTTTTTAAATGTGAGGGGTAGTTCTATTTAACTATTTCAGAAATAAAAAGGTCACAAAGTATAATTAAATATACCCACCTATGTGGGCAATTAGCATGAAGACAATTCAATTTAGAGAAGCCATTTGTGAAGCCATGAGCGAGGAAATGCGTAAAGATGATACCATTTATTTAATGGGTGAAGAAGTAGCAGAGTACAACGGTGCATACAAGGCAAGTAAAGGGATGTTAGAGGAGTTTGGCGCAAAGCGTGTTATAGATACCCCTATTGCAGAGCTTGGTTTTGCTGGTATTGCCATTGGTAGTGCCATGAATGGTAACAGACCTATAATAGAGTATATGACTTTTAACTTCTCTTTGGTAGGGATTGACCAAATTATTAATAACGCTGCAAAAATAAGACAAATGAGTGGTGGGCAATTTAACTGTCCTATCGTATTTAGAGGGCCAACAGCAAGTGCTGGCCAATTGGCAGCAACACATTCTCAAGCTTTTGAGAATTGGTTTGCAAATACTCCAGGATTGAAAGTAGTAGTACCAAGTAATCCTGCAGATGCTAAGGGATTATTAAAAAGTGCTATACGAGATAACGATCCAGTAATTTTTATGGAGAGTGAGCAAATGTATGGTGATAAAGGAGAAGTGCCAGAGGGAGAATACTTAATTCCTCTAGGTGTTGCAGAAATCAAGCGTAAGGGTAGCGATGTAACCATAGTTTCTTTTGGAAAAATAATTAAAGAAGCCTACAAAGCTGCAGATCAATTAGCGGCAGAAGGTATAGAGTGCGAAATTATAGACCTGCGTACGGTACGTCCTTTAGATATTAATGCTATTTTAGATTCTGTTAAGAAAACAAATCGTTTGGTAGTTTTAGAAGAAGCATGGCCCTTTGGTAATGTAGCGACAGAGATTACCTACCAGATACAAAACCAGGCATTTGATTATTTGGATGCGCCAGTTGAAAAAATTAACACTGCAGACACTCCTGCGCCGTATTCCCCAGCATTATTTGCAGAATGGCTGCCTAATAGTACAGATGTTGTAAAAGCAGTGAAGAAAGTATTGTACAAAAAATAATATTTTTTTACACCGCTAAAATAATACCTAGCCGGTTTTGTTGTAAGGTATTTAATTATCTGCTAGGTTAATTTTAAAAAAGCAGCAAGGTTACGACTTACATTTTTAAGAGTAGCCTTTTATTTTTATGAGAAACTCCTTTTTTCTTTTTCTACTATTTATTTCGGTAGGTGCTATGGCGCAAACCAAAATAAGCGGTTTTGTAACTGATACCGATGGGGTTTCTGTGCCTTTTGCCAACGTTGTTTTTAAAAATAGCTTTGAAGGAACTATTACCAATGAAGAGGGGCGTTTTTATTTAGAGAGTGACCAGAGCTTTACAACCGTAGTAGTATCTTTTTTAGGATTTCAAAATAAAGAAATCATACTAGATAAAAAGATCAACTATAATATGAGTATAGTCTTAGAGCAAGAGGCCGCATCGCTAGATGAGGTAGTTATCTTTAGTGGCAAGACCTCCAAGAAAGACAATCCAGCCATAGCTATTTTGCGTAAAATTTGGGACAATCGCAGGCAAAACGGAGTCAAAAAATTCAACCAATACGCCTACAACAAGTATGAGAAACTAGAATTTGATTTAAACACCATTGATAGTACACTCACAAAAAATAAAATATTTAAAGGCATGGAGTTTATCTTTGAAGAGATAGACACCTCAAAAGTTACTGGAAATACGTACCTACCTATTTTTATTAATGAGGCTTTTTCAGAGGTCTATGGAGACAACCTTCTTAAAAAAGAGAGAGAAATACTCCAGGGGAATAAAAATTCTGGATTCGAAAACAACAACACGCTTATTGCATTTTTAAAAGATTTGTACAGCGAGTATGATGTGTACGATAATTACTTAAAGTTTTTTGATAAAGCCTTTACAAGTCCTCTATCCAAAACCGGTATAGATGTGTACAATTATGTGCTTCTAGATAGCGCCTATAGAGGAGATAAGTGGTGCTATAACATAATGTATTATCCCAGGCGTAAAAATGAACTTACCTTTAAAGGAGACTTTTGGGTTAATGATTCTACTTGGGCCATTAAAGAGATCAACTTGCAGGCTTCAAAAAGTGCTAATATAAACTGGATTAGAGAAATCTATATAGAGCAAGAGTTTGATGTGTTAAATGATTCTATTTTCTTAATCACACGAGATTACTTTATGAGTGATTTTAGCTTTCAGGATAAAGAGAAAGCCAAAGGAGTATATGGCAGAAGAACAACCCTTTATGATGATTATGTTTTTGACAAGCCAAAGCAGAAAGAATTTTATAAAATACAAGTAGATCCTTATCAATATGATGTATACAATAGGCCAGATGGCTTTTGGGAAGAAAACCGACTAGAGCGATTAAATAAAGATGAACTAAGTGTTTATAAAATGTTAGACACTTTAAAGACAGTGCCAAGGTTTAAGGCCTTGTATAGTGCCGCTTCTATTTTAGCCTCTGGGTATCATGAGGTAGAAAACTTTGATATTGGACCTGTATTATCACTTTTTGGATACAATGAAGCGGAAGGCCTTAGGGTTAGGTTGGGAGGTAGAACCTATTTTTCTCAAAATGATCAATGGCGTCTGGAGGGTTTTGGCGCTTATGGATTTAAAGATGATCGTTTTAAATTTGGTGTATCTGCTAAAGTATTACTCAACAGAAAAAACAGACTTACTCTTTATGCAGGATATCGAAAAGATGTAGAGCAAACGGGAGCAAGCCTTTCTTCTAGTAATGATATTTTGGGCAGAAACCTAGCCTCATCATCATTAATTACAGTGGGCGCAAATGATAAGTTAACCCGGGTTAAATTGGCTACTATGGGAGTTTCTTTAGAACCTGTAAAAAATCTTAACATACGCCTTACGGGATCTTACAGGTCTTTAAGATCTGCCACAAACACTTTTTCTGTTGATTACTTGAAAGAAGACGGGAGTATTGGGAGTGATGTACAACAGCCAGAAATACGACTATTAACCTATTTCACTCCAAATAGAAAGGTCTCTGGTTATGGTGTGGAAAGAACCATTATAAACAAAGGGAGTTTTCCAAGTATTTTTCTTGGGTACACCTATGGTATAAAAGGACTATTGGGTGGAGACTTTGAGTACCAGCGAATTCAGGGGTTATACACCCAGCCCTGGAATATTGGCGGTATTGGGCGGTTAACATCAACCATTGAGGCTGGTAAAACCTTTGGTGAGGTAAATTTAAGTTTGTTAAACCCCATTCCTGGAAATCAAACGCTTTTTAGTATTTACAACACATTTTCTC
Source organism: uncultured Flavobacteriaceae bacterium (assembly GCA_913060785.1). Taxonomy (GTDB): domain Bacteria; phylum Bacteroidota; class Bacteroidia; order Flavobacteriales; family Flavobacteriaceae; genus Patiriisocius. The sequence continues at coordinate 4,722 of CAJXUG010000055.1, forward strand.
AGTTAGATTTTTATGAATTTGTGAGTGACCAATACGTGTCATTACATTTACAACACAACTTTGGAGGGAGAATTTTTCAACGCATTCCATGGCTTAGAGACTTTAATTTAAGAGAGGTCATCGGTTTTAGGACGGTTATTGGTAGTATAAGTCAAGAAAATATTGATATTAATAGGTCTAATATTGTTTACCAATCTCCAAATAAGCCTTACTATGAATATAGTTTTGGGGTGGGTAATATCTTTAAAGTATTTAGGCTTGATATTAATTTTAGGGGAAATTATCTAAACCAGGTAGACTATCCAAATGCCAGAAAATTTGGCTTTACAGGAACCTTTGGTTTTAATTTCTAAGGAGTGTTTTCATCTCTCTAAAATTAGCGAACGCTATTTTAAAGCACCCCTGTTAGGCTGATGCTATGCTGTCTGCTACAAAACTACCTTTGATTTTGCTATTTAACCCCTCACAGCTAGTGCTTTAAGGCTCTTTTTTTTACTTATTAAAAAGGTGTTTTTTAATTGTCTTTAATTTGTTACTTTTACCGCCTTAATTAACAAACCAAATAATATATGGAAGCAATGATGATTTACATGCCAATAGCAGCGGCATTAATAGGTTTAGTATATATGCTAATTAAAAAATCCTGGGTGATGAAGCAAGATGCAGGTGATGGTAAAATGAAAGAAATTTCAGACCACATCTACGAAGGTGCTTTAGCCTTCTTAAATGCAGAATATAGATTGTTATCTTATTTCGTTTTAGGTGCAAGTATTGTTCTAGCAGGAATTGCTTTTTTTATGGACACTACCTATTTAATTGTTGTTGCCTTTATTATTGGAGCTGTTTTTTCTGCCTTCGCAGGAAACATGGGTATGAAAATAGCAACTAAAACCAATGTAAGAACCACTCAAGCCGCAAAAACAAGCCTGCCAAATGCACTGAAAGTTTCTTTTGGTGGTGGTACTGTTATGGGTCTTGGTGTTGCTGGATTGGCTGTTTTAGGATTAACACTTTTCTTCATTGTATTTTATCAAATGTTTATGGGTGGTCAATGGACCAACACCATGGATATGACTATTGTATTAGAGGCTTTGGCTGGTTTCTCTCTAGGAGCAGAGTCTATTGCGCTTTTTGCAAGAGTGGGTGGAGGTATTTATACCAAAGCTGCCGATGTAGGGGCAGATTTAGCAGGAAAAGTACAGGCAGATATCCCAGAGGATGATCCAAGAAACCCAGCAACAATTGCAGATAATGTTGGAGATAATGTTGGAGATGTAGCAGGAATGGGTGCAGATTTATTTGGATCATACGTAGCAACAGTACTGGCTGCTATGGTACTTGGTAACTATGTTATCAAAGACATGGGAGGCTCAATACAAGATGCTTTTGGCGGGATAGGACCTATCTTACTTCCAATGGCAATTGCAGGTGTAGGGATTATTATCTCTCTTATCGGAACCATGCTAGTTAAAATAACATCTAACGATGCAAAAGAGGCAGATGTACAAAAGGCCTTAAATATAGGAAACTGGGCATCTATTATTATGGTAGCAATTGCATGTTATGGTTTAGTTACATGGATGCTGCCACAAACAATGCAAATGGACTTCTTTGGAGAAGGATTACAAGATATTTCTTCAATGAGAGTATTTTATGCATGTTTGGTTGGACTGGTTGTAGGAGCAGGGATCTCTGCTTTTACAGAATACTATACAGGACTAGGCTCTAAGCCAATTTTAAAAATTGTACAACAATCTAGTACGGGTGCAGGAACAAACATCATTGCTGGTTTGGCAACAGGTATGATTTCTACATTTTCTTCTGTACTATTATTCGCAGCCGCAATATGGGCATCATATGCTTTGGCTGGGTTTTACGGAGTTGCTTTAGCAGCTTCTGCTATGATGGCAACAACGGCTATGCAACTGGCTATTGATGCTTTTGGACCTATTGCAGATAATGCAGGTGGTATTGCTGAGATGAGTGAACAAGATCCAATAGTAAGAGAGCGTACAGATATTCTAGATGCTGTTGGTAATACAACTGCTGCAACAGGTAAAGGTTTTGCTATTGCATCTGCTGCATTAACATCATTAGCACTTTTTGCTGCCTATGTAACCTTTACAGGAATTGACGGAATTAACATCTTTAAGGCGCCAGTATTAGCAATGTTATTTGTTGGTGGTATGGTACCTGTAGTATTCTCTGCCTTGGCTATGAATGCTGTTGGTAAAGCAGCCATGGAAATGGTAAATGAAGTGGTAAGACAGTTCAAGGAAATTCCAGGAATTATGGAAGGAACCGGAAAACCAGAATATGATAAATGTGTTGCAATTTCAACAGAAGCTTCTTTAAAAGAAATGATGTTACCAGGTCTTTTAACCATTGGTTTTCCAATTGTTATTGTACTAATTGGACTACTAGTGTACCCAGATAATAATATGTTGGTTGCTGAAATGCTAGGTGGTTATATGGCCGGTGTTACTGTAAGTGGTGTTCTTTGGGCCATTTTCCAGAACAATGCTGGTGGTGCTTGGGATAATGCTAAAAAATCTTTTGAAGCAGGTGTTGAAATTAATGGTGTAATGACCTACAAAGGTTCTGAGGCTCATAAGGCTGCAGTAACTGGAGATACCGTTGGAGATCCATTTAAAGATACCTCTGGTCCTTCAATGAACATCCTAATTAAACTTACCTGTTTAATTGGACTAGTGATTGCTCCAATTCTAGGAGGTCATGCCGCCGCAGATACCGGAGCTGTTGTAAACCCGACGAGCACTATACAAGTTAAAGCGAACACAGAAGATACAATGGATGTTGAAAAAGACGTAACTGTAAATATGACTTCAGATGAAGGTGTTTTTACAGCTGAGGTTGTAACTGTAACAAAATTGGATGGTGCAACCCAAAAAGAAACTAAGATCTTTACAGGGACTGAAGCTGAAGTAATGGCTAAGATTGAAGCTATGAAAATTGTTGAAGTAAATATTGAATAATATTTATAAAAGAGTATTACAAAAAAAAGGGCTGTCTTTTAAAGACAGCCCTTTTTTTATAAGGTAGATTAAATGTTGTATTTAAAACAGACCGTTAATCTCAGCGTCAATTTTACTGATAACCTCTCCAAGATGTTCTGGGTTTTCAACAAAATCAAGATCATCTACATCTAGTATAATTACTTTGCCTTTACTGTAGGTGGTTATCCAAGCTTCGTAGCGCTCATTAAGGCGGCTAAGGTACTCGATGCTTATTGAGTTTTCATAATCACGCCCACGCTTGTGTATTTGCTTCACTAAATTGGGTATCGAGCTGCGCAGGTAAATCAAAAGATCTGGTCCTTTTGTAACACTCTCCATTAAATCAAAGAGCGATTTGTAATTTTCGTAGTCTCTATTTGTCATGAGTCCCATCGCATGAAGATTGGGCGCAAAAATGTATGCGTCTTCATAGATGGTTCTGTCTTGTATTACTTTTTCTCCCCGTTCTCTAATCTCTAAAATTTGACGAAAACGACTGTTTAAAAAATAGATTTGCAAGTTAAAAGACCAACGTTCCATTTCATTATAGAAGTCATCCAAATATGGATTGTCTTCCACATCCTCATAGTGGGGCTTCCATTTGTAGTGCTTTGATAATAAACGTGTAAGTGTGGTTTTCCCTGAACCAATATTTCCTGCTATGGCAACGTGCATACTTCTATTTTTTTGCTTTTTGTACTACAAATGAGTGAACATTTTTGCGATCATAAATATACAAGAAATCTTCAAACACTTGCAAGTCTTGTATGCTTATTTGAGCTGTTTTTATAGATAAGAGTGTAAGGCTGTCATCTATTATCTCATACATCATATTGTCTTTAACGACTAAAACCCTTCCCTTATGCGTTATAATTTTTTGACCTCCTTGAAACGGAATGCTCTTTACAAGACCTCCAAAAACAGTATAGACCTTTATAGAGGTTGGGGTGAGGATGTAATTGTAATTAAAATCACTGGTTTGATCTGTCAAGATTTCAGCAATGGGTAAAGAAATGATATTTTTTATATTGTTTCTATAATTGTATAATTCTAGTTGTTGGGAGTCTGCATTGAAAAGCCATAATTTGTTTCCTCCTGCATTGCTAACGCTGCTAATATTGGCTACATCTGCTAATAGATTAAAGTTTATCTGTTCTATAAGGGAGAGTTTATTATCTAGTAAAATAGCTGTGTTGGTGTCTGCATAAAAAACAACCACATTAAACGGGTTTATAATATCTACACTGGTGATATTCCCTAACTGAAAATCTGTGAATAGAAACTCACCAGATGTGTTTTCTTTACGCAGCACCATATCTGTTATGGTGTATATGCTGTCATAGCTATCATAACCAATAAACTGACTTACAGATAATGGGCTTTGATTGGTTTTAATATATGTCTGGCTTGCCGCAGATTGCAAACAAAGCAACAAAATAAAGGCAATGTGCTTCATAGCCACAAGGTACAAAAAAGCCCCGTTATGTATAACGAGGCTTTTTAAATTATAATAATAGCGTCTTATCCTAAGAAAGGGTATTTGTAATCTGTAGGAGTTACAAATGTTTCTTTTACCATTCTTGGAGAACACCATCGGTAGAGGTTTAGCTTACTACCTGCTTTGTCGTTGGTTCCACTCGCGCGGGCACCTCCAAAGGGTTGCTGCCCAACAACGGCGCCTGTTGGCTTGTCATTGATGTAGAAGTTACCTGCTGCGTTTTCTAAAATTTTAACACCTACTTCTAAGGCGTAACGATCTTCACTAAACACAGCTCCCGTTAAGGCATACTCACTTGTTTGATCTACAAGGTGAAGTGTTTCTTCCCAGGCATCATCTTCAAAAACGTATACCGTTACCACTGGCCCAAACAACTCTGTACACATAGTTGTGTATTTAGGGTCATTGGTTTTAATAACAGTTGGCTCAATGAAGTATCCTTTGCTTTTGTCATACCCACCACCGGCTATAATTTCTGCATTGCTGTCTTTTTTTGCTTGATCAATGAAACCTGCAAGTTTGTCAAAAGATCCTTCGTGTATTACGGCAGTAATGTAATTGCTCATATCTCCGGGAGAACCTATTGTGAAGGTTTCCATTTGTGCTTTTAGATGTTTCTCTGTGGCTGCCCAAATACTTTTAGAAACATATACTCTACTGGCGGCGCTACATTTTTGCCCCTGAAATTCAAAAGCACCTCTAGTAATTGCCGTAGCAACTTGCTGGGGGTTTGATGATTTGTGTGCAACAATAAAATCTTTACCACCTGTTTCTCCAACAATACGAGGGTAGGTTTTATAGTTGTGAATGTTTAATCCAATTTTTTTCCAAAGCTCTTTGAAGATAAAAGTAGAACCTGTAAAATGAAGCCCGCTAAAATCTGGACTGTCTAGTACTGTATCTGTAATCATTTCAGGATCACCCATAACCATTTGGATTACCCCTGGAGGCACTCCTGCTTCTTTAAAGACATCAAGTACTATCTTGGCAGAGAATATCTGGCTATCACTAGGTTTCCAAACTACAACATTACCCATCATCGCGGCGCTTGCAGGTAAATTGGCTGCAATGGCTGTAAAATTAAAGGGAGTTATTGCATATATAAACCCTTCTAGGGGTCTGTACTCTAGACGGTTCCAAACATCACTTGTAGATGCTGGTTGCTCTGCATACATTTGGGTCATGTACTGGACATTAAAACGTAAGAAATCTATTAGCTCACAAGATGCATCAATTTCTGCCTGATGAATAGTCTTAGATTGCGCTAGCATTGTTGCAGCGTTTATCCTTGCTCTGTAGGGTCCAGCAATTAATTCTGCAGCACGTAAAAATATTGCTGCACGCTGTTCCCAGGGCATTTGAGACCACATTTTACGAGCCTCTAGAGCCGTTGCAATAGCTTCTTGAATATGCTTTTTCTCAGCCCTGTGATAGGTCCCTAAAATATGTTTGTGATCATGCGGGGGAGACATTGTTGCCGTATCTTGTGTAGCAACATCTTTTCCATTTATATACATTGGCACATCAATGGTGCTATTATACATCTGATTGTATGTTTTTGCAACGGCTGCTCGCTCAGCAGATCCTGGAGCGTATGTTTTTACAGGTTCGTTGACAGCAACTGGAACTTTATAAAATCCTTTTCCCATGGTGAGTTTATTTATGCAATTGCTTAGCAATTTGCGGTTTGTTAAAGACAAAATTTCGAAGTGCGAAGATACAAAAAATATGCGCTTAATACAGGGTGTACTATGGCAGGTTTTACAATAGGGGCTTTGTGTCTCTAGCCTTTTTTGTTAGTAAAGATGCCCGATGGTTTATTTTTTTAGGAGATAGAAGTATTTGTAAAATTGAATTTTAAGGTGTAGCTTGCTTAGGTTTTTATATGAATAGCATGCAAGCTAGCTTGTGTAGTTTTTTACCAATACCAATACCAATACCAATACCAATACCAATACCAATCTAATCTCTGTCTC
>CAJXUG010000056.1:0-11040 GCA_913060785.1 uncultured Flavobacteriaceae bacterium
ATTTGATCTTTTACAATTCCATCCAGGTACCCAAATATTTTATTTTGTAGTTGCAAGAGTCTCCCCGCTAACATTTTTTTATTTGTAGCAACATCGCTAATATATTTTTCTACCGTTACATTATCTATGTTTTTAATGAAAATAACATCTGCATCTACTTCGTTTAAGTTTTTGATAAGCGCTCCATGTCCAGAGGGTCTAAAAACTAGATTTCCTTCTTTGTTTTTAAAAGGTTTATTCTTTAAATCTACAGCGATAGTATCTGTACTTGGATCTTGAAAAGAATATGAAATCCGTACATCTACTTTTGTTTTCTTTACAATTCTATTTTTCACCTTCTCAAAGGTTTCTTTGAAAAGATCTAAATGCTTTGGAGAAAAGGTAAAATGCAAATGCGCTACCCCATCTACTGCTGCGTATTGTGTTGCTTCAAATAATTGTTCTTCAAATGCGGTTCTGGTATACTTTGCGTATTTATGAAAAGGGACAAGACCCTTAGGAAAACCTGCATAATTAAGATGTTTTTTACCTAGCATTAAGGACACAAAAGTATTGATACGATAGCCTTTTTTTGACTTCTTATACTCAGGCCTATGACTTCTAATTTCTTTTTGCACCAAAGAGGTGAAAGGAAAATATTTAATGTTGTCTATAAAGGTTTTTAGAGAATCTAGTGGGTTTGACTTTAGATAAGGAGTGAGTTTTTCTTGATCTGGATCATAGTTGTCCAAAAAAGTATGTAAAAACTTAAACATTCTTGTGGCAGCGCCACTAGCAGGTACAAATTTTATAATATCCTTTTGCTCTTTTATCTCATCATAGTACCCAGCCAATTGTTTTTGGGTAGCCACATCATACACCTCAACCCCGTTATCAACACCTGCATGTCTAGTAACATGTGTGAACGGAGCGCCATCCTGAAATGTTTTAAGCTGTTTTTTCACCTCTTTCTGGGTGAGTCCATGAGATAGTATTTGGTCAAGTTCTTGGGGTATGAACATCTATTACTTGTGTTTAATTAATGTATTTATAATAGCAATCGCATTGGTTAAACGCTCTTGCTTTGATCCTTCCAAAATAGTATAAGGAGTGTTGTTTTTTATTAATTGTTGTTCAAAAATACGAAACATTTTGTCTCTATCATTGGGCCTGTCTCTTAAGTTATCTTTCTCCCAAGGCACATCTATATTGGTGAGAAAATAATAATCATACTGATGTGTTTGGCTTGCCTTTATAATTTGAGTAGGGCACCACCCATTGTAATAATACTCGCAATAGGTCTTTATTTGCAACATATTGGTGTCTAGTAAAAGTAGTGTATCTGTCTGGGCGGCGAGTTTGTTTTCATCACTAATGTGTCCAAGGGCTATGGGAAGCAGGTCTTTTTTTTCTATGGTTTTTTTAGAATTTTGCCACTTTAATTCTAAATAGGTGCGCATGTATTCTGGCACCCACTGAGCGTTAAAGTGTGCTGCCAATTGAGTTGCTAATGTTGTTTTTCCTGAAGATTCAGGGCCAAATAAAACAATCTTTAAACAACTGCTTGGATTTTGTTTAAGTTCTTTTTCCATGCTAAATAGCCATAAATAGCTATGATTGTTAATACAAAATATAGAATACTACTAAAGGTTAAGCCTTTATAAAAATACAGAGGTATTGTAATGATATCTCCTATAATCCAATATATCCAGTTTTCAATTTTACGTTTTGCCATGAGCCACATGGCTACAAAAAAGAGTGCCGTGGTTACCGTATCTAGGTATGCGCTCCAATGATTAAATTTATCAAATACAGTATATACAACAAACACAAAAGCAAAAGTAATGATAAAGAGCCCCAAAGATATAAGGTGCTGTTTTTTGGTTGTTTTACTAATAGGAGTTATTGTTTTTCCATCTTTTTTACGAGTCCATAGATACCAACCATATATGCTCATTATAAAATAGTACCCGTTAATCATCATGTCTCCCAGTAAGCCCCATTTTAATAAGAGGTACACAAAAATAGCGGTGCAAATCATCCCTGTAGGAAACACTAAAACATTGTTCTTTTTTGAATACACAACAGAGGTAATTGTGAAAGCCCCAGCCACCAATTCCAAGACAATATCTAGAGTATCGTAGCCAGCATATTGAGAAAAAAGAAAATCAAAAATTTGGCTCATAGTCACTTCTGTCTGATTTTACGATTTTAATATACATTAAGCCACCTTCTACCGCTTTTAGAGCAACCTTAATTTCTTTTTGTAGCATGCACATAACCTCATCATATGCTCCATACACTTGAGTACTCAATGGATTTTCTAAAACGGTAAGCCCAGATGCTCTCAGTTTTTTAATAAACGCTGTTATAGCGGGTTCATAAGAGTCTTGTAAAGGTGTAAAAGTAAGTTCTACTGAAATATGCATGAGGTTTAGATTATTCTTGTAAAGATAGTATTTTGGTGTGGGGCATAAAAAAGAATAAAATCAAAAAAGGGTTTGATATGCTTGAATATTGTTTCTAATAAATTGACAGTTACAACTATTAGATGCGTTAAGAAATAACAGCATATACCAATGTAAATTCTTCAAATTCTTGAAAGTAGACATCGTAGGTTTCGCTTTTGTTATCTGCGTATACTTTAGCAGAGGTAGCTAGATCATCTAGTCTAAAATCTTCAACAAAAATGTGCTCTAGAAAACTGATTCCAGGACGAGCAAAGCTTTTGTATACAGCCTCTTTAGTTCCCCAAACAATGGTAAGTTTACGTATAATTGCATCCTCATTTGCTAAGGTGCTATACTCGGCTAGGGTTGTAAATTTATGAGCAATCTTTAAAATTTTAGGCCGCTGTTTTTCTATGTCAATGCCCACGGGGTGATCGCTAATGATAATAGCAGAAAAAGTATAGGAGTGGGTAATTGAAATGTATTTTCCATCTGCAAGGTGAGGTTTGCCGTTTTGATCATAACTCAAATCAAAATCTGTATAGCCAAAACAGGCTAAAAGGTTACGTATACTCATAAACCCGCGACGATGCAAATCGCTTTTCATGCCATCAACACGGGCTTGACAATAGTCAGTTAGCTTAATATCTTTGCTCAATACATCAAAGGACTCTTCTATCTTCCAAATCAGTAGCTTAGTGTTGGGATTAAATGTTATAGTTTTGTAAAGAGGCATTAAACTTTGATTGGTTTTGTGTATTTTTGCAGTCGAAATTTTCAGTATAAATACCATTACAAAGTAGTAAATATATTAATAAGTTCTCTGCCATGGTGGAGATAAAAAATTACATTTTTCATGTCAACAAACACCCTCCCGTATATACCCAACAAAGTAAAAGATATCTCCCTTGCAGATTGGGGCCGCAAAGAGATTAATCTAGCCGAAGCAGAAATGCCAGGGCTAATGGCTTTGCGCGAAGAGTATAAAGATGAGCAACCACTAAGTGGAGCTCGCATTGCAGGTTGCCTGCACATGACTATTCAAACAGCGGTACTTATTGAAACCCTACAAGCACTAGGAGCAGAAGTTACCTGGAGCTCTTGTAATATTTTCTCTACACAAGATCAAGCTGCTGCAGCTATTGCTGCTGCAGGAACAGCTGTATATGCCTGGAAGGGTATGAACGAACAAGAGTTTGAATGGTGTATCGAGCAAACACTTTTTTTTGGTGAAGACCGCAAGCCCCTAAACATGATTTTGGATGATGGTGGAGATTTAACCAACATGGTTCTTGACACCTACCCAGAACTAGCCGCTGGTATTAACGGCCTTTCTGAAGAAACTACAACTGGAGTGCACCGCCTGTATGAGCGTGTTAAAAACGCAACGCTGCCTATGCCTGCCATTAACATTAATGACAGTGTTACAAAATCTAAATTTGACAATAAATACGGATGTAGAGAGAGCGCAGTAGATGCTGTACGTCGTGCTACAGATATTATGTTGGCTGGAAAACGTGTAATTGTTTGTGGCTATGGTGATGTTGGTAAAGGTACTGCCGCTTCTTTTAAAGGAGCTGGATCTATTGTTACTGTTACAGAGATTGACCCTATTTGCGCCCTTCAAGCGGCCATGGACGGTTTTGAGGTAAAGAAACTAGAGACTGTTATTGCAACTGCAGACATCGTTATCACAACAACGGGTAATAAAGCTATTGTACGCCAGGAGCACTTTTTGGCAATGAAAGACAAAACCATTGTGTGTAACATTGGTCATTTTGACAATGAAATTGATGTGCCATGGCTTAATAACAATGCTGTTAAAGATGAGATAAAGCCACAGGTTGATAAATATACATTTAACGGAAAAGACATTATTCTTCTTGCTGAGGGTCGTCTGGTAAACCTAGGTTGTGCAACAGGACATCCAAGTTTTGTAATGAGTAACTCATTTACAAACCAAACACTCGCACAAATAGAATTATGGAAACACGCAGATAATTATGAGAATAAGGTATACATGCTGCCAAAGCATCTTGATGAAAAAGTAGCGCGTTTACACTTAGCTAAAATTGGTGTAGAACTTACAGAGCTCAAACAAGACCAAGCTGAATATATTGGTGTTACCGTTGAGGGGCCTTTCAAGCCAGAGTATTACAGATACTAATTTGGAATTATAATTTCCTCGGAAATTTTAAAACTCAAAACCCTTGTAGCTATTGTTGCAAGGGTTTTTTTATGGGGCTGTATTTTCTAAAAATGTAACTCATCCATACCGGGTCATTCTCGCCAGAGACTATGGCTTTTCTGTCAACAAACTCCCAATTATTTTGATTCATATAATTAAGTAATTGCGAAGTTCCTTTAAGATTTTCTATACCCTTGGCTGTAATTGTTTTTCCCTCAAGAGAAGGTTGGGCTTCAACGCGGATTCGCTTTATTTTTCCTCGATTATTGGCTTTCTGTACCACTATAACCTCTAAAAAATCATAGTATGTATTTTGTTGGGCTTGAACCACACTGCCTGCTGTTAATAATGAAGTTAAAATCGTAAGTAGCAAAATATGTGTCTTCATAAAAAGGGGTGTTTATGGGGCTAAGATAAAATTAATTCTCTTTAAAAAAAGCCGCTCATAAAAAAAGCCTCAAATCATTAAATGATTTGAGGCTCTATAGTAAGGTAGACGATCTACTAAGCTTCTGCCACAGGGACGATGCTTACATATGATCTGTTGTCTTTCTTTTTAGTGAATTTTACAACACCATCCACTCTTGCGTGAAGTGTGTGGTCTTTCCCACCATATACATTCTCACCTGGGTGATGTGTATTTCCTCTTTGTCTTACGATGATGTTCCCTGCAATGGCAGCTTGTCCACCAAATATCTTAACGCCTAGACGTTTTGATTCTGATTCTCTACCATTTTTAGAACTACCAACTCCTTTTTTATGTGCCATTTTCTCTTAGTTTTAAAGATTAACTTAAAGCAGCTATTAATTCAGCTTTCTTCATAGAAGTATAGCCTGTAATACCTTTTTCTTTTGCCATTGCTTTTAACTCAGCAACAGTGTTAGAAGAAATGTCATTTGTTACAGTTTCTTCTTTTTTAGCAGCAGGCTTTTCAGCTTTTGGAGCTGAAGGCTTTGCTTTTTTAGCAGGAGCCGCTTTCTTTGCTCCAGAGGCTACAATACTTTCAATTACAATTTGTGTAAGAGATTGTCTGTGACCATTCTTTACTCTGTATCCTTTTCTTCTTTTCTTCTTGAATACAATAACTTTATCACCTTTAAGGTGCTTAATGATTTTTGCTCCTACTTGAGCTCCATCGATAGCCGGGGCGCCAACAGTAACTTTATCACCTTCACTTAGCATTAACACATTGTCGAAAGAAACTGATGCTCCTTCTTCTGCTGCTAAACGATGTACAAAGACTTTTTGATCTTTTGCAACTTTAAATTGCTGCCCTGCTATTTCTACAATTGCGAACATAGCGTTTCGTTTATTTATTAATTAATAATTCCGCTTCATTTTAAAGCGGTTGCAAATATAATTGTAATTCCGCTAAAAACAAACACTTTATTTGCTAAAATTTCACTGCCAAAGCTTACAAGACAATACAGTAGCAAAAAAATAATTTTTACTCTTTGGCTTGGGTCAATAAGTCATTTTTTATTGGTCATCAATACCCCTAATAAAATAAAGGCTGCAGCCCCTGCTTGAAATAAAGAAAAACGCTCTCCATCTAGTAGGCCCCATAAAAGCGCCATAACAGGAATGGTATAGGTAACAGAGCTAGCAAATACCGGAGTGCTTACTTGCACCAGTTTATTGAACAGCACTTTTGCAACAGCAGTACCCACCAAAGCTAAAATAAGTAAATACCCTAAAGAAACATGTAAAACAGTGTTGCCCACAAATTCTAGCCCAAAGAAACCAGAGTATAGTAATACCAAAAAAGAAGGTACCAGTAAAACAATAAAGTTTCCCGCTGCAATGGCCATTGCAGGCAAGTCTTGAAGATACTTTTTCAAAATATTTACATTCAGGGCATAGCATACAGATGCTGCCAAGACCAAAGTACTATACCAATAATTTTGATTGGGATTTACATCTGCCCCACTCCATATAAGTAGCAGGCTTCCAACAAGACCTATAATAACTCCAATTAATTGGTTGCGAGAAAACACAATCTTAAACAACACAGCTCCCAATATAAGGGTAACAATAGGTGTGGTAGAGTTTAAAATAGAAGCCACCGCGCTGTCAATCTGGGTTTCGGCAAAGGCAAACAAAAAAGCAGGTATAAAAGTTCCTAAAAAGGCAGAAATAACAATCCATTTCCACTGCTGTTTTTTAATTTTTTTTAAATAAGAAAATCCAATGAGTAGCAAAAAAATAGCAGCAAAGAGAGTGCGCAGAGCACCTAATTGAAGAGGTGTTAGCCCTATTAGGGCTTTTTTAATTAAAATAAAAGAACTCCCCCAAACCACAGAGAGTACACTTAAATACAACCACTTTTTGTCTACTATTTTCATAACAAAGGCAAAGGTGGTGCTAAATATTGAGTTTTATATATTTGGGAATTATAAAAAAAACCTAAAATAAGTCTTAATTCCACTCAAGGGTTTCCATAAGGTGCATGATGTCTCTACGCAAATAAACAACAGCTGGGTAGATAGAATCAAAATTTGGTTTAACATCAAAATACAGGGATCCTGTAACAAAGTTTTGAAGACTGTCTGTAAGGTAAAAATGAGATTGTGACGCCGCATCACCATTAATACTGTAAAAAACGCCATAGGTATTATGGTCTTTGTTTTCAAAAAGTTTTTCAGGGATGCTAATGGCTACTCTGTCGTGATTATAGGCCAGCTTTTGCGCATCATAGAGTAAAGAGTTTAGGTTGTTGTTGCGTACTTTTTGGTAGGTAATATACACGGCAGCATTCATGCTAGGATAACTTAGTCTAGTGCCGCAGTTTTTTGTTTTTATAACCCTGGCCAGTTTATTAACATCAAAATCATAGGCGCAATCTGTGACTACTTTTTTATAGACTGGGGCAGGATATTCAAGACGCAGTTTTGCATTTGGTTTAATTTGTACATCATCATTACATGCTATAACAAGAAAACAACATAAAAGGAGGATATAGTTTTTCATTAGGCGTTGGGAAGTATGGATAGTTTTATTTGTTTGATGCGTTTGTTTTCAAAGGCTTCAATAGTAAAAGCGTAGTTGTGATAGGTTAGCACTTCATTTTTTTTAGGGAAGCCTTTAGAAATTTCAAGTAAAAATCCTGCCAAGGTTTCTGCTTCTCCTTTTTGATCTTCAAACACTGTAAAATCTTCAAGACCAATTACTTTGTAAAAATCTTTTAAAGGTGTCTTGCCTTCAAAAACATAATTATTTTCGTCTAGTTTAGAGAATATCAAATCTTCATCATCAAACTCATCACTAATCTCACCTACAATTTCTTCTATAATGTCTTCAAGAGAAATAAGACCGCTTGTCCCTCCATACTCATCTACAACAATAGCCAAGTGCATTTTCATTTTCTTAAACTCATTGAGCAAATCATCTAGTTTTTTGTTTTCTGGAACAAAATAAGGAGCTCTTATAAGGGAGTTCCAATCTAGGGTTTTAGCATCTATGTGAGGTATTAAATCTTTTACATATAAAATTCCTGATATGGTATCTACATTATCTTTATACACCGGAATACGCGAGTACCCGTTTTCTATAATTAAAGGCAGAATTTCATGATAGGGAAGGTCTTGGTTTAAGGCAAAAATATCCATCCTGTTTTTCATGACCTGTTTGGTGTCTGTAGTACCAAAAGTCACAATCCCTTTGAGTATCTTTTGCTCTTCGGTAGTGGTTTCTTTTTGATCTGTAAGCTCAAGGGCTTGTGATAGCTGGCCTACAGATATGTTTGATTTTTGCTTTCCAAATCTCTCTTGAATAGACACCGTAATAGCCTGCATAGGGATGCTTAAAGGGGTGAATAACACATCCAACACCTTTAAAGGCAATGCCATAAAGGTTGCAAAACTAAGACTGTTTCTGCTTGCATAAATCTTAGGTAAAATTTCGCCAAAAAGTAAAATCAAAAACGTAACCACACCAACCTCTACCACAAAGCGAATGTTAACACCAAAATACACTTGGTTTAAACCCGCAAACCATACTTGTCCTAGACTATCAAAAAGAAGCACAATAGCTATGTTAAGAAAATTGTTGGCCACTAAAATTGTCGCCAATAATTTCTTAGGTTTTTCAAGTAATAAGGAAACTGTTTTTATTTTCCTAAAGGCCTTGCTCGTTGACTCTATTTCTAGATCTGTTGGTGTTAAAGAGAAAAACGCTACTTCTGCGCCAGAGATAAGGGCAGAGAATAAAAGGAGTATTAAAAGTACTGCAATACTTACAATAAAAGGGCTGTCAATAAGCGCTAAAAACAATAAACTGGGAGGTTCTATATCCAAAATGATTGGGTTGGTTACTACTTAAAAGGGCAAATCGTCCTCTTGTGTTTGAGGTGCTTGCACGGGGGTACTCTCTGGGGCTTGAGCCGCTGGAGCTGCCGGCTGCTGTGGCGCACTACCCTCTGCTTTGGGAGTTAAAAAGGTAAACTCTGTGCACTGTATTTCTGTGGAGTAGCGGTCCAATCCTTTTTCATCTTGCCACTTACGGGTTTTAAGACGTCCTTCTATATATACTTTGTCTCCTTTTTTAAGATACTTTTCGCACACCTCTGCTGCCTTGTTGCGCACCACAATGTTGTGCCACTCAGTATTATTTACACGCTCACCGGTAGAGCGGTTAGTGTATGTTTCATTGGTTGCTAAAGGAAAACGGCCAATGCTGTTTCCTCCTTCAAAATAATGCATTTTTACTTCATCTCCTGTATGTCCTATCAACATTACTTTATTTATTGTGCCGCTCATGTGTTGTTAATTTTAAGTATTCAAAGGTACTTTTTGAAAATTAAATATAGTTAAAAAAACCATTTATTTAAAACCCTCAAACTCTGAAATAAAGTTACTTATCAACACCGGCACCGCATAGTGGTCTATCTTCTCGATGGGGAGCCCTTGAGGTAATTTACTTTTAGTTTGAGCAATCCAAAAACGCGTATAAAGATGTTGATGAGAAAGCTTGTGCACCACAGATTTTTCTTGGTAAAGGGTTAAACAGTCAATGGCGTTTGCTGTTAAAATTTCAACACATTGCGGCGCTTCTTGTAGCTGGCTTTGATCTACCTCTTTTTGAGTTTCTACCAGCGGGAACTCATATAACTGCTGCCAAATTCCTTTACTGGTACGCTGGTGTAAAATGGTTTGATAGTCTTGGGAGAGTATCACGATATAATTAAAATACCTTTTTTTAATTTTTAATTTTTTCAGCTTCACCGGAAGGTTTGCTACTTGCTTGTTTTTGTAGGCATCACATTTATATTGAAAAATACACTGCTCACAGCTAGGATTTTGAGGCACACAAAAGCGAGCTCCAAACTCCATTAAAGCCTGGTTATAGGTTCCTGGATCACAGGTGTCTAACAGCTGCTGAGCCAAGGCTTTAAAATCTTTTACTCCTTGGGTAGTGTTAATTGGAGTGGCAATTCCAAAAAGCCGTGATAAAACCCTGTACACATTGCCATCTACAACGGCAGTGGGCAAATCAAAACATATAGAGCCTACGGCGCTTGCCGTATAATCTCCTACTCCTTTTAAATCTAGAAGGCCTTTATAGGTGGTAGGAAATTCTCCGCCTAGCTCATTGACTACATATTTGGCTGCAGTATGAAGGTTTCTAGCTCGTGAGTAATACCCGAGACCTTGCCATAGTTTTAGGACCTTTTCTTGAGGTGCCTGGGCAAGTGACTCGACATCCGGAAAGGCGCTTGTAAATGCAAGATAATAAGGGGTTCCTTGTGCCACCCGAGTTTGCTGCAAAATAATTTCAGATAACCAAATAAAATAAGGGTCCTTGGTGCTTCTCCAAGGGAGATCTCGTTTATTGTCTAAGTACCAATCAATGAGATTTTTAGCAAAAAAATCCAAAGTTTCTTTCATATCACAAAGGTAGCTTTTATGTAATTATATTTTAATGCATTACGTTTTGATATATTGATTTTAAAATTCTTATATTTGCCGTCTTGAAAAATTGATTACTTACATAAAAAAAAGAAACACATGACTAAAGCAGATATCGTAGCTAAGATTTCAGAGAAACTAGGAATGGAAAAAGGAGATGTTCAAGCTACTGTAGAAACATTTATGAACGAGGTAAAAACTTCATTAGAAGGTGGGGACAATGTTTACCTTAGAGGTTTTGGAAGCTTTATTATCAAGACTAGAGCAGAAAAAACGGGTCGTAATATTTCAAAAAACACTACGATCAAAATACCAGCACACAACATTCCAGCCTTTAAGCCGGCAAAAGTGTTTGTTGAGAGTGTAAAAACAAACGTTGAAGTAAAATAATATTAATTGTCCTATTTTGTAGGACTCCATAAAACTATCAAATATGCCAAGTGGTAAAAAAAGAAAAAGACATAAGGCTGTCTCTTATACACATCTGACGCTGCCGACGAAGAGGATAGTGTAGAT